>DASRTX010000619.1:0-16407 GCA_035655715.1 Myxococcales bacterium
GCCAGTTCTCGAGCACGTACCGGACGGCGTTGGCCGCCTGCCGCGGCGAGCGGAGGAGCAGCGCGTGGTAGCGGTCCGCGAACACCGGCCCGCGGCGGCTCATGACCTTGTTCAGCGCGCGCGCCATCCGCACCTCCAGCCCCTTCATGGCCCGGCCTAGCGCGACCGCGTCCGGCGCCTCGACGATGGTGTGGATGTGGTTGCCCTGGACCGAGAAGTGGACGAGGCGGAAGCCGAACCGCACGCATCCGGCGGCGAAGGAGCGGCGCAGCGCGCGGAAGCACCGATGGCTGCGGAGGTTCCAGACTTCGCGGCGGAGTCGAACCGTGACGTGCAGCGCGCCTTTGCGGAACCGGCGCCGCGGACGGTGTGGAACGTTGCGTCTGCCCGAGCCGCGCTTGCGACCCGCCCCCGGTCGGGAGCCGCCCCACTGCCGGAGCGGCAGAGCCTGTTGGTGGGAAGCCATCGCACGAGGTTACGCGGGGGGTCTGACATCCGGCTGCGAGCCACGGTTCGGGAAGCTCCGGGCAGTCCGGGTGTCCGCCCAAATCAACTTGATTCGGGCGGACATCCCGCGACGGGGCGGCGCTCGGCACCGTCGCCGCACTTCTGCGCTGGCGACGGGAGGCGAGGCGATCAGGGCGCCACCGAACGCGCGCGGCATCGGACACCTCCGCGGGAAACCCTCGTCGTCATCGGTCCGAACTTGATTGAGGCGGACATCCCCATCCGGATGCCTCCTGGATTTCCGCAGCGTCACTGCAGCACAGCCCCCGCGGCGCCACCCCGCACATCCGCCGCCGCCGCCCCCGCGTGTTATGCTCCCTCCCCGATGACGGATCCCCAGAAGCCGGGCACTCCCACGCGGCGCAACGCGCGTGTGCACCACGAAGTCCTGGTGGGCGTCACTTCGGATCAAGGACGGTTCAGCGGCTGGGGGACCAACCTCTCCGTCGGCGGCGTCTTCGTCAACTCCAACCACGCGCCTCCGGTGGGCGCGCGCGTCAGCGTCCTCCTCCAGCTTCCGGGCCATGGCGAGTGCAAGCTCAACGGCCGCGTCGCATGGGCGCAGTCGCTGGCGCCGGGCGTGGACGAGCCCGGGATGGGCATCGAGTTCATCGAGCCGGACCAGGCGACGCGGGAACTGGTGGGCCGGATGGTGGAGAAGCTGGCACAGGATCTCGCGCGCGCACCGGCGTGAGGGTCAACCTACAGGCCGAGTCGCTGGCCCACGGGGGCGAGGCCATCGCGCGCCACGAGGGGCGCGTGGTCTTCCTGCGCGGCGCCGCTCCGGGCGACGTGGTGGAAGCGGAAGTGCGCGGCGAGGGTCGCTTCGAGCATGCCACGGCGCTGCGCGTGCTGGAGCGCGGAGGAAGCCGCGTCGATCCTCCTTGTCCCATCGTCGACCGCTGCGGAGGCTGTGCCGTCCAGCACGTCGCCTACGATGCGCAGCTCGCCGCCAAGCGCGACCTGACCGCGGACGCGCTCGAGCGCATCGGCGGATTCCCGCGCGGCAGCTACGAGCTGGGCGCCATCGTTCCCAGCCCCAGGCAATTCCGCTATCGCCGGCGCGCCCGCATGCACCGCGCCCCCGGCGGCCGGTGGGGCTTCGCGCAGGCCGGCGCCAGCGAAGTGGAACCCGTCGACGCGTGCCTCCTCTTCGAACCGCTCCTGGAAGAGCTGGCCGCCGCCGCGGGAGAGGTGCCGGGTGCCACGGATCTCGGCCTCCTCGCGGGACAAAAGCACGGCGCGGTCGACCTGCGCGGACAGGTCTCGCGCAAGCGCGCGGAGAAGCTGCTCCAGCACCGTCTCATCCGTGGCGTGACGCTGAACGGCGAGGCCCTGGGCGATCCCGTCGTGGTCGACGCGCCCTTGACCAACGGCGCCCGGCTGCGGGCGCGACCCGACACGTTCGCGCAGGCCAACCGCGACGCCGTGCCGTTGCTGCAGCGCGAGGCCCTCGCTGCGCTCGCCGGCGCGCAGCGCGTCCTCGAGCTGTACTGCGGCAGCGGGACGCTCACCTTGCCGCTGCTCGGCGAGCGCAACGTCACGGCGGTCGAGGGCGCCGGCCCCTCGCTGTCGCTGCTGCGCCGCAGCGCCGACGAGGCGGGTCTGGCCGTGCGGTTGATCGCCGGCGACGCGGGCAAGGTGGCGGCAAGCTGGACCGAGCCGCTCGACGCCGTGCTGCTCGATCCACCGCGCACCGGAGCGGCGGACGCCGTCCGCGCGCTGCGAGCGCCGCGCATCGTCTACGTGAGTTGCGACGCGCCTACACTGGCGCGCGACGGCAAGCTCCTCGCGCAGGCCGGCTATCGCCTGGCTGCCGCCGTGCCGCTCGATCTCTTTCCCCAGACCGCACACTTCGAAGTCGTCGCCACCTTTCTCCGATGACGCTCTTGCTGCTGCTTGCCGCTGCCTCGTTCGATCTGCCCAGCTCGCGCGTCACCGCCGAACAGGTGCGCAGCTGCCGCGTCGACGAGACCCTCCCGCTAGGCGGTGGCATCGCGGAGAAGCGGAGCTGTGGTCCGTCGATGAACGCAGAGGCAGCGCAGAAGAAGTGCAAGGAGGCCGCGCGGCACGACGGGCTGCCGGAAGGCATCACCGCGGACAACTGCGTCGCGGAGTATGCGCGGGGACACTTCCTCTTTCGCGGCGAGCTGAAGGAGCTGATCGTCGCCCGCCGGCGCGACGGATCGGCGGTGGCCGTCTTCAAGGTGCCTGAGGGAGAAGAGCTGGCCGCCTTCCAGCACTTCGCCGACGCGGTGCTGGTGGGCATCGGCGGCGGCCGCCGCTTCCACTACGCGGTCGTCTCCACGCGCGGCATCCTCAAGGCGCCGAACCTGGGCGATCCGGAGGAGATCCGCGACGTGAGCGTGGTGGGCGGCCGGATCCGCGTCACCGGCAGGGCCCGCGCCATGTTCATCGATCTGGTGCCGGGCCAGCACGAGCTTCGGATCACGCGTTGAGGCTCACCGGAAGGGCGCATCCCGCTTCCACTTCGGGCGCGGACCGGTGAGCAGCGACACACCCACCAGCAGCTCGGCCCGCGCCATCTGTGCCGCGGCCTCCCAGTCGTAGGCCGCGGACCACTCGTCGCTGGGCTGGTGGTACCGGTGCGCTCGGAAGTCCTTGAAGGCTGCCTCCCCGCGCGCGCCGGAGAATCCCTGCCACAGGCAAGCCGAGGGCACGCCGATGCGCGCGAAGTTGAGCTGGTCGCTGCGGGCGAAGAAATTCTGCTCCGGAACCGGGTCGGCGACGATCTTCAGCCCCAGCTCCCCGGCCGCCGCCCGCACGTGATCCTCCAGCGTCGACAGCTCCGCGCCCCGCAGCACGAGCTCGCCCAGCGGATAGGCCGGGAGCAGCTGATCGAGGTTGAGGTTGGCGATCATCTGCTCGCGCGACACCGTGGGATGGCGCGCGAACCATGCCGAGCCCAACAGCCCCCGCTCTTCCCCCGTGACCGCCACGAACAAGACCGATCGCTCCCGCTTCGGAAGCGCGGCGAAGCCGCGCGCGATCTCCAGCATCTCGGCGATGCCGGTGGCGTTGTCGATGGCTCCGTTGCAGATGGCGTCGGCCGCGCCCGGCGCGCAGATGCCGTGGTGATCGAGGTGGGCAGAGTAGACCACCATCTCCTTGGAAGCGCCCGGCAGCAGCCCGACGACGTTGGCCGACTCCAGCGTCCGGTTCTGCTGGTCGACGTGGAGCTTCGCGCGCTGCCCCGCATTGCCGCGCAGCTTCTCGCTTTCGCGCAGGTCCACGTAGACCACGGGCATCGGCGGCAGCTGATCGGCGTCGTGCGCCTGGCCGTTGGCGAAGTTGCGCTGCAACAGCGCCCAGGGCCTTCGCGCGTCCACTTCCGGCGTGGTGAGGACGATCTCCGCGATCGCCCCCGCGCCACGCAGCCGGGCGAGCTTTTCCTCGTTGGAGGCAGCCAGGGCCTGCTGCGTGGAGGGGAGTGATGCCGGGGCCCCGGCGAGGACGAGCGCGATCTTCCCTTGCAACCCACCGACCTCGCCCGGTTGCGCGTATCCGGCGAACGCCAGCTCTCCTTCGAGGTCGCGGGCGGGGGCGCCGCAATCGCCTGCCACCAGCACGTTCCCCACAGTCGCGCCGTTCACCGCCAGCGTTCCCTGCGCGCGCGACTCGCACAGCTTCACGCGCTGGAAGAACCCGTCCTCCCCCGCGGGCGCGAGCCCCAAGGCCTGCATCTGCGCGGCCACGAAGCGCTCGGCGATGGCGTGCCCGCGCGTCCCCGTGCCGCGACCTTCCAGCAGGTCGTCGGAGAGGAACCGCACCGCGGCGGAGATCTGCTGCGCCTTCATCGCGTCGAATGCCGGATGCGCGCGATCGAGCAGCGCGCCGGCCAGGAGCAAGGCGAGCATCGGCATGCGCGGCACGCTACCATGCAGCCGATGGACGAGCGCCTGGAGGACTTCGCGGGTCTGTTGCGCCAGAACGGCCTGCGCATCTCTCCTGCCGAGGTGTCCGATGCGGCGCGAGCGGCGCTGCTGGTGGGCATGGAGGACCGCGCTTCCTTCCGCGGAGCGCTGCGCGCCACGTTGGTCAAGCGCGGCCAGGACGCCCCCGTCTTCGACCGGCTGTTCGAGCTCTACTTCTCGGGCGCCGCCGACCTTGTCGAAGGCCTGGAAGGGTCGCTGCTCGAGGCGTTGGAGCAGGAGAAGCTGAACGAGCTCGAGCTGGAAGAGATCGCCCGGCAGCTCTCGCAGATGTCGCCGCTCACCCAGGCGCTGGCGACGGGTCGCACCGACCAGCTGGCGCGTCTGTTGCGAAAGGCCACCTTGAGCATCGACTTCCGCGGCTTGCAGAGTCCGCTGCAGCGCGGCTTCTATGCCCGGCGGCTCTTGCAGGCGGCCGGCGCGGGCCAGGCCGAAAAGGAGCTGCAGCAACTCATCCAGCTGCTACAAGCGCGCGGGCTCGACGCCGCGCACCTGGAATTGGCGAGCCGGCGGACCTCCCAGACCCTCAAGGCGCTGGAGGAGGCGGCGCGCCGCGTGGCCGACCGCGAGCAGAAGGCCCGCGATCCCGAGTCGCGGGGCGACAAGTCGCTGATGCACCGGAACATCGCCTCGCTCACGCCCGACGAGGTCCTGCGCATGCGGACGGTGGTGCGCAGGCTGGCCGAACGGCTCAAGGCGCGGCTCTCGCGGCGGCGGAAGGTGCGCCGGCGCGGCAAGCTCAGCGTCCGCCGCACACTCCGCAAGAACCTCTCCACCGGCGGCGAGCCGTTCAAGCTGGTCTTCCGCGCCCGCCGCCCTGAGCGCCCCGAGATCGTGGCCCTCTGCGACGTCAGCGATTCCGTGCGCAACGTCTCACGCCTGATGCTGCAGTTCGTCTACACGCTGCAAGAGCTGTACTCGCGCGTCCGCAGCTTCGTCTTCGTCAGCGACATCGGCGAGGTGACGCACCTGTTCAAGAAGACCGACGTGAGCGCGGCGGTCGATCTGGCCACCGCCGGCCGGGTCATCAACATCGCCGCCAACTCCAACTATGGGCACGCCCTCAAGCTCTTCCACGACACCTGGCTGGGCTCGATCACCCGGCGCACCACCGTCATCGTCATCGGGGACGGGCGCAGCAACTACAATCCGCCCAACGCCTGGGTCCTGGGCGAAGTGAAGCGCAAGTGCCGGCGCCTGATCTGGCTCTGCCCGGAAGAGCAGCACTCGTGGGGGTTTGGCGACAGCGAGATGCCCCTTTACGCCCGCCATTGTCACCGGGTCGAGAGCGTCCGCTCGCTCGACGATCTGGCCCGGGTCGCGGCCGAGCTGATGCCCTGACCAGCTCTTCAGTGCGCCTGCCCCCGAGTCATGCTACGAATCCGCGGGACTCGATGGGCTATCGCGACCCCAACGACTGGCAGGAGCAGCTGCAGGCCTCGCTCCGGCGCGCGCAGGAGGCCATCGCGCGCGGCAGCACCCAGCAGGAGCAGATGGTCCGCGAATGGACCGAAAACCTGCGCGCCGCGTACCCGGACTGGGGGCGGGAACGCTGGCAGCGACGGCTCGAACGCAAGCTGCGCAGGCGGGCGGAGCGGGAGGCGAAGATCGCCAACGCCAGCCTGTTCGAAGGCTACATCTGGCTTCTGGGCGCCATCGTCCTCTTCATCATCGCGCTCTCCTCGCTCCCTTTCCTCTGGTGGCTGATCTTCCCCGCGGCCGGCCTGGGATCGCGCGGCACGCGGGTGATCGCACGCCACACCGGCGTCACGCGGCCGGCCATCACCGAGCCGCTCCCTGCCCGCACCGCCACGCCGAGCGCGGCCCCCACCGCCGAGCAGCAACGCGCCCAGCGCTTCGGCTCGCTGGGCGCGAACGGAAAGGGATTCGGAAGTTCGCCGGTGCAGCAGCCGTTTCCGACCACCAGCACGCCCGCCCGCGGCATGCAGGCGCAGCACGATCCGCGCGACGTCCGCGTGGACGCCATCTGCGACAAGATCGTGGCGGAGCTGCGCACGGCACCCGAGGTGGTGAAGGACATCTTCGTCAAGCCGGACGAGACGGTGGCCTCGCTGCGCGCCACCTGCCGCGACTTGACGCGACGCGAGCGGGAGCTGCGCAAGTTCCTCTCGCCGCAGGAAGACGAGCGGCTGGTGCGCGAGCGCGACGCCCTGCAGAAGCGCATCGAGGGCGAGGCGGACGACGTCACCAAGATGCGCCTCGCCTCGGCGCTGGCGGCCCTCGACGCTCAGCGCGAGCAGCGCGCCGAGCTGGTGCGCGCGGCGGCCCGCTTCGACGCCGAGCACACCCGCATCTCCTACACGCTGGAGAACCTCTACACGCAGGTGGTCAGGATGCGCTCCGCCGACTCCTCCAGCGCCGACGTGGCCGGCGCCGGGCTGCGGCGCAGCCTGGACATGCTCTCGCACGAGGTGAACGCCCTCGCCGACGCCCTGGAGCGTGTGAACAGCGGCGAGGCCGAACGCATGCGCAAGGTGGCCAGCGCGCCAGGCTCCGGCGAAGGCTCGGCCCCGCCGCCCGCCACCGGCACGCGGGAGAAGGCGTGATCCGGCCGTTCGCCGGCATCTCTCCGCGGCTCGGCGAAGGAGTCTTCGTCGCCGACACGGCGAGCGTGATCGGCGACGTGGTGATCGGCGTCCGCAGCAGCATCTGGTACGGCACGGTGCTGCGCGCGGACGTGGAGAAGATCCGCGTCGGCAGCGAGACCAGCATCCAGGACAACACCGTCATCCACGTCGACTCCAGCGGCTTCTCAACCGAGGTGGGGGACCGGGTGACGGTGGGCCACAGCGTGGTCCTGCACGGCTGCCGCATCGCGAACGGCGCGCTGATCGGGATCGGCAGCATCGTGCTGAACGGGGCCGAGATCGGCGAGCAGGCGATGATCGGCGCAGGCAGCCTGGTGACGCCGGGGACGAAGATCCCGCCCGGCGTGCTGGCGCTGGGCTCTCCCGCGCGGGTGAAGCGGCCGCTCACCGACGAAGAGAAGCGGCACGTGCAGCTGGGGGTTGCGAACTACATCCACCTCTGCGCCGAGCACATCCGGATTTCCGGGAGGGAACGGTAAGATGCGGGCCGGGGGGTAGCCGATGGACAAGTCCGCGGCGCTTCGCGCCGCCACGCTCCTGCGCGATTTCACCGACGTGGGCCTGCGCATCATCGCCGACTTCGGGGTGGAGCGCGCGGTGGGCCGGGGCACGCTGGCGTTTCGCGCCGGCGATCCGTCGGACACGCTCTCCTTCATCGCTCGCGGCACGCTGCAGCTGGTGCCGCGCGACGGCGGCTCGTCGCTCGGCGAGGTCACCGCCGGCGACGCCGTCGGCGGGCTTGCGCTGCTGGTGGACGGAGAACACGTCCTCTCGGCGCTGGCGATGGACGACGTGGAGCTGGTGGAGCTGACCAAATCGGCGTTCGAGGAGATGAAGAAGACGCATCCGCGCACTGCGCTGAAGCTGACGCTCAACCTGGCGCAGGACCTTGCCGAACGGCTCCGCGAGGCCAAGGGTCCCCTACGGGAGTTCCTGGTGTGGCAGGTGAGCAAGCGGCAGCCGGAAGGCCGCTGACTTGCAGCGTGTTGAGACTACGGCATAGGCTGAGACCAAGGTCCCACCGGCCCCGGGGAGCGCGTTGAAAGACTGGCTCTTCCACTTCCTGATCAACTTCCGGGGGCCTGCGGCCTACATCGGCGTCCTCTTCGTCCTGATTACCTGCGGGTTGGGCGTACCCCTGCCCGAGGATGTGCCCCTGATCACGGGCGGTTGGCTCGCTGGCCGCGGCGGATCCTTGCCGCTGATGATCTTCACGGGCCTCGCCGGCATCCTCATCGGCGACAGCATCATCTTCCGCGCCGGCCAGGTGTACGGCGAGAAGCTCCTCGAGACGCGGCTCGGCAAGCACATCCCCGGCGAGCGCGTGCAGCGCACCATCGCCGCCTTCGAGAAGCACGGCGCCAAGTTCATCATCGCGGCCCGGTTCGTGCCGGGGCTGCGCGCGGTCACCTACTTCGTGGCCGGCCTCACCGGCGTGCCCTACTGGAAGTTCATCACCTTCGACGGGATCGCGGCCTGTGTCTCCGCCCCCGCCTGGGTCTACCTGGGTTGGTGGGCCCGCAAGCACAAGATGCTGAACAAGGTGTTCGCCTGGTCTTCCCAAGTGCAGCTGGACGTCCTGGCAGTAATCGCCGGGCTGGTGGCGATTTATGTGATCATCGCCAGGCTGCACCGCCGAACGCGGCGGCGGCGGGGGCTGCCGGTGAGCACTCCGCCCGCCGTTCCGCTGCAGGCAATCGACGGCGGCCTGGAGCGGAAAGCCGCGAGACGGCCCTGACGCCTACGTCCGCTGCTCCTTGCGGCCGAAGAGCCGCCTGAGCCAACCCTTTTTCTCTGGTTCGGCTGCGGCCGCCGGCGCCGAGCTGTCAGCGAGCCGCTGCTTCACCTCTTCGGGCGTGTCCTTGGTCGAGAAAATCGAGGTCAAGGTGTGGCCTGTCTTCTGGTTGCGCGCAGTGATGCTGAGCAGCGCCTCCGGCGACAGCTCGAAGACGATCTCGAACTCGTGCGATCCGCGCGGCCCGGGCGGCAGATCGGGAACGTGCAGCGTGCCCAGGTACTCGTTGTCCTGTGCCCGGTCGCTCTCGCCCTGGAAGACGATGATCTCCAACGAATCCTGATCGTCGCGCGTGGTGGCGAGCGTCATCGCCTTGCGGTGGGGCAGGGGGCTGTTGCGCTCCAGGATCTTGCGAAAGCGGCCACCCGGCAGCCCGACGCCGATGCTGATGGGCAGCACGTCCACCAGCACCAGGCCATCGATGTCTGCGGACTCGATGGAGTGCGCCATCACCGCTGCGCCCATCGCCACCGCCTCGTCCGGGTGGACCGCGCGAGACGGATCCTTGCCGAAGAACTGGCGCACGCGCTCGCGCACCAGCGGCATGCGGCTCTGGCCGCCCACCAGCAGGATGTCGTCGATGTCCGAAGGCTTCAGGCCCCGGGCGGAGAGGACCTGCTCGCAAACCGCGAGGGTGCGATCGACCAGGTGCCCGGTCAGCGCCACCAGCTCGGTGCGGAGGAGCGGCGTCGCCAGGTCATAGGGCTTGCCCTCCACTGCGGCGACGAAGGGCACCTTCACCTCCATTTCCTGGCGTTCGCTGAGGGCGATCTTGGCCCGCTCGGCCGCGTCGGTGATCCGCTGCAGCGCCACGCGATCGCCCGGGAAGGCCATCTTGTGACGCTCCTTGAAGCGCGAGAGGAGGTGGTCCACCACCACCTTGTCGAAGTCGACGCCGCCCAGGAAGGTGTCGCCGCCGGTCGAGACCACTTCGTAGACGCTGCCGTGCAGCTCCAGCACGCTGGCGTCGAAGGTGCCGCCGCCCAGATCGTAGACGAAGACGCGGCGATCCAGCCGGCGGCCGTGCGCGAACGCGAGCGCCGCCGCGGTGGGCTCGCTGAGGATGCGTGCCACCTGGAGCCCGGCCAGCTCGCCGGCTTCGCGCACCGCCTGCCGCTGGTTGTCGTTGTAGTAGGCGGGGACGGTGATCACAGCGCGCGAGACCTTGGCCTTCAGCCACTGCTCCGCAATCTGCTTCACCTCGGTGAGCACCAGCGCGGAGATCTGCTGGAGCGACATCTGCTTCGCGCCGAGCTGCACCGCCGCCTCGCCGCGCTCGCCCTGAACGATCTGGTACGGGAACCGGCCGCGCAGATCGCGGACGACGGGAGACTCGAACTGGCGCCCGATGAGCCGCTTGGCGCCGTACACGGTGTTGGTGGGGTTGATGAGGAGCTGGCCCTTGGCGGGGTGGCCCACGATCATCTTGCCCTTGTCGCTGACCGCCACGATCGAGGGGATGGTGTTGTAGCCCTCGCGCGAGGGGATGACGAAGGGCTTGCCGTGACGGACCACCGCTGCGGCGGAGTTGGAGGTCCCGAGGTCGATGCCGATCATCGGCGCCGCTTCCGGCTCCGGCGTGGGCTGCGCTTTCGGCTCGGGTTTGGGCTGCGTTTTCGGCGCTGGCGCCGCGGGGCGCTTGAGCAGCCTGGGCGGTGTGCCGCCCAGCCCGGCGATGAATGCGTGGCCAGCCTCGTCCACGCCGAGCAACTGCAGGCGCATCCCCGCGGCTCCGGACTCGATCACCACGCCGGCGCCTCGGAACACGGTGTCCCCCGATGCGAGCTGGAGATCGAGCCGGACCAGCGTGTCCTTGGGGCGCGTTGCCTTGGTGCGGATGAAGAAGCGGTTCTCCTTCAGCTCGCCGGCGTACCGGGCCTTGACCTCGTCGAGGGACGAGCAGGGCAACCGGACTTGGAGACCGATGGACGGGCGCTTGCCGCTGCCGGGCTTCCCCGGCGCGGCGGGAGTTCCAGGACTGTCTGACACGGCCCCGATTCTCGTACAGGATTTTCCTCTCTCCAAGACGAATCCGGCAGGTTGCCGGGCCTGGGTGCGGCGGCTACACTCGCCCGCTTACCGGAGGCGACGGAGAAATGATCGATCCCAACGTGCCGATGGCGCTCACGTTCGATGACGTTCTCCTGCTGCCGGCGGAGAGCGACATCCTGCCGCGGCAGGTGGATGTGGGTGCGCAGCTCACCCGCAATCTCAGGCTGCGCATCCCGCTGGTCAGCGCCGCCATGGACACCGTCACCGAGGCGCGCACCGCCATCGCCATGGCCCAGGAGGGCGGCCTCGGCTTCGTGCACAAGAACCTCACCGTCCAGCAGCAGGCGCTGGAGGTCACCAAGGTCAAGAAGTACGAGAGCGGCATGGTGGTGGATCCGGTCACCATCGAGCCCGACGCGCCGGTGCACCGGGCGGTGGCGCTGATGCGGCAGCACGAGATCAGCGGCATCCCGGTGACCAGGAACGGCAGGCTGGTGGGCATCCTCACCAACCGCGACCTGCGCTTCGAGAAGAACCTCGATCAGAAGGTCGAGGCGATGATGACGCGCGAGCTGGTCACCTGCCGCGAGGGCATCTCCCAGGACGAGGCCAAGGAGCTGCTCCACCGCAATCGCATCGAGAAGCTCCTGGTGGTGGACGACAAATACGAGCTCAAAGGCCTCATCACCATCAAGGACATCGAGAAGACGCGGGCGCATCCCAGCGCCGCCAAGGACGACAAAGGGCGGCTCCTGGTCGGCGCTGCGGTGGGCGTGGGGCCGGATCGGGACGAGCGCGTCCATGCGCTGCTCTCCGCCGGCGCCGACGTGATCGCGGTGGACACTGCCCACGGCCATTCACGCGCAGTGATCGAGGCGGTCCGCGAGCTGAAGCGCACCTTCAAGGGAATCGAGATCGTGGCCGGCAACGTGGCTACCGGCGAGGCGGCCACGGCCCTCTGCGAGGCGGGCGCCGACGCGGTGAAGGTGGGCATCGGGCCCGGCTCCATCTGCACGACCCGCGTGGTGGCGGGGGTAGGCGTGCCGCAGATCACCGCCATCGACAGCTGCGTGCGCGCCACCGCGAAGTTCGGCGTGCCCTGCATCTCCGACGGCGGCATCAAGTACTCCGGCGACATCGTCAAGGCGCTGGCGGCCGGCGCGCACACGGTGATGATCGGCTCGCTCTTCGCCGGCACAGAGGAGGCGCCGGGCGAGGTGATCCTCTTCCAGGGCCGCAGCTACAAGTCGTACCGGGGCATGGGATCGCTCGGGGCGATGAAGAAGGGCTCCAAGGACCGCTACTTCCAGGAAGAGGCCGAGGACCTCAAGCTGGTGCCGGAAGGCATCGAGGGCCGCGTGCCCTACAAGGGCCCGCTGGCGATGAACGTCTTCCAGCTGGTGGGCGGCCTGCGCAGCGGGATGGGCTACACCGGCTGCCACAGCATCGACGAGCTGCGCACGCGGGCGAAGTTCGTGCGCATCACCGCGGCGGGCCTGCGCGAGAGCCACGTGCACGACGTGCAGGTGACGCAGGAAGCGCCCAACTACCGCATCGAGAACTGATGAAGCCGCGCTTCGTCGCGCTCATCATCCTGGGCGGACCCGTGCTGCTCTTCGCGCTCAGCGGCATCCGCGCGGTCCAGCTTGCCCGCGAGGGCGACGTGCCCGAAGCGTGGCGCGACCTGGACTGCGACGGGGAGATCTCCTGGGCCGAGTGGCTGCGCGGCGGCATCGATTTCCGGCTGCGGCCATCGGAGCTTCTGCAGGGGTGCCAGGAGATCTACGCGGTGAAGACCGGGGCGCCCATCGTGCTGCGCTGCGAGTCGCCGCCGCAGTGCCGGCTGGCGCGGGACCTGATCAAGAAGTGAAGGAGACGCAGCGCGGCCGGAGGAAGACCGCGATCTCCGGCTTCCCGATTTCCCCGCGGGCGACTCGCAGGACGAGATCGATCAGCTGGTCGGGGTCCGACTCCAGCCACAGGTCGTTCATGCCGAGGAAGGCCATCATCGCGGCGAGGCCGATGCGCTTGTTTCCGTCGATGAAGGGATGGTTCTGGGTGAGATGGAACAGATAGGCCGCGGCCATCTCCGGCATCGTCGGATGCAGGAACTCGCCGTCGAAGGATGCTCGTGGCATGGCCAGCGCGGATTGCAAGAGGCCGAGGTCGCGAATGCCGGCTTCGCCGCCATACCGGGCAACCTGCTCCGCGTGAATCGCCAACACGTCGTCCAGCTCCAGGAAGACCGGCTCGGTCATTCCGCGAGCTTCCGGAACACTCCAGCGTAGCGGGAGTGCGCCCGCTCCATCACTTCCTTCAGCCGCGCGTCCCGCCTCTTGGTGCGCACGGGTGACACAACCAGGACCCTGCCGTCGGTCGACAGCTCCAGCGGAGTTTCCGCTTCGATCCCAAGTTGTTCCAGCAGCTCGCGATCGAGAACCAGGGCAAGGCTGTTCCCGGTACGAGTCAGCTTCTTGCGCATCTCCAGCCTCCGTACGTACATGAATGCTACTCCGTTCGTACGTAGGCCGCAATCGCCGTCAGGCGAATGCGGCTTCGGGCGGGCGCCGGAGCGCGTTGCGGTCGCGCAGCTCCGCCATCGTCCAGGCAGCGGCGAATGCGAGCTGGGCGAGCCCGTTCAGCAGCTGCGGCAGCGAGCGGCGGCGAGCCGCGGAGTGGAGATCCAGGGCAGCGATGGTGAGCCCCGTGGTCCCTGCCGCCAGCCGCAGCTCCTGGGCCACCTTTCCGCGGGCGCCGGCGGCAAGCAGCGCCGCGCCGAGGTTGGTGCAACAGAGGCCCGCGCCCCGCGTCAGCCAACCCTCCGGCCTCGGCGCCGTCAGCCTGGCAAAGGACCGGAGATGCAGGAGCGGCCACAAGCCGGTGGCGGCCAGGAAGGCGCCGTGGGCCAGTGCCAGGTTCGCGCGGGCGGTCCGCCGCTCGCGCACCGGGTGCGGCCGCAGCTCTCGCGGTCCCGGTATCATCGGACTGACGCTTGCCTGCACGCTCATTGCCTCACCCATCAGGGGCCCCCTTCTGGCCCAAGGTAAGACACGAGCGCCCGCCCCGGCATCCGGTACAATGCGGAACGTATGCCTGCTCCCGAGATCCGCAGGACGGTCTGCAACCGCGACTGCCCCGACACCTGCGCAATCGTCGCGCACGTGGAGGACGGCCGGGTCACGCGCATCGGGGGCGATCCTTCGCATCCCGTCACCCAGGGTTTTCTCTGCTGGCGCACCAACAACTTCCTGCCGCTGCAGTACCACCCGGAGCGGCTGACCAGGCCGCTGCTCCGCGGCAAGCCGGTGTCCTGGGACGAGGCTTTGGACTTCGGCGCCCGCGAGCTGATGCGCATCCGCTCCGAATCGGGACCGGCAGCCATCTTCCACTACCGCAGCGGCGGCTCGCTGGGCGCGCTCAAGCACCTGTCCGACTATTTCTTCGAGAAGTTCGGGCCCACCACCACCAAGCGCGGCGACATCTGCTCGGGCGCGGGCGACGAAGCGCAGATGATCGACTTCGGCGAGGAGGACTCGCACGACATCTTCGATCTGCTGCATTCGAAGAACATCATCCTCTGGGGCAAGAACGCGGTTGTCTCCTCGCCGCACCTGGTGCCCGTGCTCAACGACGCGAAGGCGTCGAAGCTGCTGATCGATCCGGTGTGGCACAAGACGGCGCGCCTCTGCGACGCTTTCTTGCAACCGCGGCCGGGCGGCGACTTCTCGCTGGCGATGGCGGCGGCGCGGCTGCTCTTCGAGCGCGGCTGGACGGAGGCGGGTTTCGAGAAGTACTGCGACAACCTGACGGAGTTCCGCGCGCTCGCCTTCCAGCACACGGTGGCAGGGTGGTGCGAGGACGCCGACGTCTCGCCGGACGCCGCCGAGGACGTCGCGCGCCGCCTGCACCAGGGTCCCACGGCAATCCTGGTGGGGTGGGGGATGGCCCGCCGCGTGAACGGCGGCGCCATCGTGCGCGCGCTCGACGCGCTCGGCGCCATCAGCGGAAACCTCGGCGTGGCGGGCGGTGGCGTGTCGTACTACTTCAAGCGGCGCAAGACGTTCGACCACAGCTTCATCAAGGGAATCCCGGCGGCGCCGCGGACGGTGCTCGAGCCGCTCTTCGGGCCCGAGGTGCTGGAGTCGCGTGACCCGCCCATCCGCGCGGTCTGGATCACGGCGGGGAATCCCATCGCCATGCTGCCCGAGTCGGCGACGGTGGATCGCGCGCTGCGCTCGCGCGAGTTCGTCTGCGTGGTGGACTCCTGGCCCACCGACACCACGCGCGCGGCCACGCTGGTGCTGCCCACCACCACGCTGCTGGAGGACGACGATCTGCTCGGCGCGTACGGGCACCATTACGTGGGCGTCTCGCAGCCGGTGGTGCCGCCGCCGCCGGGCGTGCGCAGCGACCTCGAGATCCTGCAAGGGGTTGCGGAGCGCGTGGGTCTCGCCGCCGTCCTCGACGGATCTGCCCGCGATTGGAAGGAACGCATCCTGCGCAAGGACGCGGGCTTCACCGTGGCGCAGCTCGAGAAGGACGGGCCGCAGCGCAGCGCGCTCTCGCCCAAGGTGCTCTTCGCCGACCGGCAGTTCGCGACCAGGACGGGGAGGGTGAACTTGATCACCTCCGCGCCGGCGCGATCGCGGGTGACTTCCGAGTATCCGCTTTATCTGATGGCGCTCTCCAGCGAGAAGTCGCAGAACTCGCAGTGGTCGAAAGGGCAGCCTGCGGGCCCGGCGGTCGTCACGGTCCATCCGGACGCGGCGCGCGGCATCCCCGACGGCGGCCTGGGCAAGTTGGAGAGCGCGATCGGATGTCTGCCCATTCAAGTCCGCCACGACTCCAAGCAGCGCCGCGACGTGGCCCTGCTCGCCAAGGGCGGCCACTTCCGCGAGAACCGCGCCGCCAACGCGCTGTCCAAGGCCCGCGCCACCGACCTCGGCGGCGGCGGAGCGCTCTACGACGAGCCCGTCCGCCTGCTTCCCTGACGTGCGTTCCGTTGTGTCCGGGAGGGTCAGCCACTACACTGCGCCGCCTCACGGAGGCACAGACGTGGCGGACATCCACGCCGAGAAGATCCTCGTCCTCGACTTCGGGTCGCAGTACACACAGCTGATCGCGCGGCGCGTGCGCGAGTTGCACGTCTACTGCGAGATCCATCCCTGCACCTTGCCGTTCGAGCAGGTGCGCGCCTTCGGGGCCAAGGGCATCATCCTCTCCGGCGGCCCGGCCAGCGTGGAAGCACCGGGCGCGCCGATGGTGGATCCGCGCGTCTTCGAGCTGGGCGTCCCCGTGCTGGGCGTCTGCTACGGCCTGCAGCTCATGGCCAAGCTGCTGGGCGGGGCCATCGACCGGACTGCGCATCGCGAGTACGGCCCCGCGCGCGTCGAGGTGACCGATGCGGTGGGCCCCTTCCGCGACATGAAGCCCGGCGAGCACCTCGACGTCTGGATGTCCCACGGCGACAAGGTCGCGGCCCCTCCGCGCGGCTTCAAGACCATCGCCAGCACCGCCAACTCGCCGTTCTGCGCGGTGGCCGATCCGGCGA
>DASRTX010000620.1:0-20688 GCA_035655715.1 Myxococcales bacterium
AGGCAGGTCCGCACGTCGTCGTACGGAAGGGGGTTGCCATGAAAGAGATGACATCGAGCTTCCACCGCAGTTGGGCCACCGCGCTGTTGGTGGCGATCGCCTGCGGCAAGGAAGCGCCGAAGGCGGCGAGCACCGAGGCCACCGATTCGGTGGACGTGCAGGACCTGATCAGCCAGCTCAGTTGCGCGCCCAGCTTCAACAAGTTCATCGGGCCGCCACCCGCCGGCGTCCTTCCCTTCGTGCCGCTCGCCTCGCTCAAGACGGTTGCCAATCCCGTCGTCACCTTCACCAACGGCGTGCCGGACGTGAGGGGCGATCTCAGCAGCTACGTCGCCAACGCGGCCGCGGCCATCCAGCTGGGAAAGGCGCTCTTCTGGGAGATGCAGGCCGGCAGCGACAACAAGGTCGCCTGCGCCACCTGCCACTTCCAGGGCGGGCAGGACACCCGGACGAAGAACACGCTCAATCCCGGCTTCAACGGGACCTTCGACGGGCTCTCCACCAACTACTCGCTCACCGCGGCGAACTTCCCCTTCGTCGATCCGGCGCTCTCGCGGAACGTCGACAACATCGCGGGCTCCCAGGGCGTTCGCAAGAGCACCTTCGTGAGCATCGGCACGACCGGAGTGGAGACGACGACCCCAGGCAGCGATCCCACCTTCGGCAGCATGCGCCAGGTCACCGGCGTGAACGCGCCCTCCACCATCAACGCCGTCTACAACCACCGGAACTTCTTCAACGGGCGCGCGCAGAACGACTTCAACGGCATCGATCCGTTCGGAAGCCGCAACCCCAACGCCCACATCTGGTACGCCAGCTCCTCCACCACCGTCAGCCCGCTGGCGGTCACCATCACCAACGCGGCGCTCGCCTCGCAGGCCGTGGGCCCGCCGCTCAATCCGGTGGAGATGTCCGCCGACGGCCGCACCTTCCCCGATCTGGGCAAGAAGTTGCTGCTGCTCAAACCGCTCGGGCTGCAGAAGGTCGATGCAAGGGACGGCGTCCTCGGCGCGCTCGCCGACACCAAGGCCGGCAAGGGTCTCAAGACCACCTACGCGGCGATGATCCAGAAGGCGTTCCAGCCATCGCTCTGGAACTCGACCGGCACCGTCACCCTCAACAACAAGGCGTACACGCTGACGCAGGCCAACTTCTCGTTCATCTGGGGCATGGCGATCATGCTCTACGAGGCCACGCTGGTCGCGGACAACAGCCCCATGGACCAGTACGTGGCCACGCGCACCTTCGACGCGGCGGGAAACCTGACCGCCTCCAACCCCGCCTTGCTCGATGCGGTGGTCAACCGCCTTGCAGCTGAAGGCACCACCATCCCGCTCGCCGCAGGCGGGTCGCGCGCGGTGACCCGCGCCGACATCCTCCTGGGCATCGACCTCTTCGAGAAGCCGATTCCGCCGCCGACCGTGGTGGGGCTGCCCCCGGGCTCTGGCGTCGGCTGCAACGCCTGCCACCTCTCCGCCGAGACCACCAGCGCCTCCGTCCGCAGCGTCACGGTCGGAGTCGAGGCGGGTGACGTGGCCTTCAAGAACCTGGGGTTCGACCTGCGCATGGAGCGGATGTTCATGGGCGTGCGCGACCAGCCCTTCACCGCACCGCAGCCGCCGCCACCCGTTCCCTTTGGCACCGACGTCATCACCTATGACAACAGCAACTACAGCGTGACGGTCAACAGCATCAACGGGACCCCCGTGGCGCCGCAGGCGGTGACGGTGAACACGTACGACGTCGGCTGGTACGACATCGGCATCCGGCCCATCGTCGAGAACCCGGGCCTGGGCGGCCTGGACGCGTTCGGCAACCCGCTCTCCTGGACGCAGTACTTCCAGACCGTGTTCGCCACCCCGCAGAACACCTTCAAGGTGGCTGGCGGCGGCCTCACCTGCATCGACGCCAACGGCAACCCCGTGGCGCCGCCGGCGGCGCCGTTGGGATCGCCCTTCGTCGGCGAGGTCATGGACCCCGGCATCAACAAGCCGATCATCAGCGGCGGCCTGCTGAAGACCGAGTCCACCGACGTGGCGGGCACCTTCAAGACGCCGCAGCTGCGCAACGTGGAGCTCAACGGCCCCTACTTCCACAGCGGAGGCAAGTCGACGCTTCGTCAAGTCGTGGAGTTCTACGACGACGGCGGCAACTTCCCCAACGCCACGCTCTCGCCGCTGATCCGGCCGCTGGCGCTCACCGACGATCAGAAGGCGGCGCTGGTGGCCTTCCTGATCGCCCTCACCGACGACCGCGTCCGCCTGCAGCAGGCGCCCTTCGACCATCCGGAGCTGGTGGTGCCCGCAGGCCAGGACGCCAGCGGCAACGACCTCACCATCTCCGTCGCGGCGGTGGGCGCGGGTGGATCGGTTACTCCGGCGCCGCGGTTTCTCGGCTTGAATCCGTTCCAGCCGTAGCGGCCGCGAGCGAGGCAAGGGCGGCTTCCGGAGGCCGCGCGCTCTCTTCCGGAAGCCAGCGCAGGACCGGCCGCGAGGGCGAGACGATGCCGCTCGCGGCCGATGCGCGCCAGCGGCGGCCGCGCGCATCGTCTGAGGTCGATCCGGCGGGGAGGGAACCCGAGATGAGGTGCAGGCAGGCGTTGCGCAACATCGGCTCCACCGCCTCGGGCTGCTCCTGGCCGGCGGCGAAGACCGCCTCCTGATCTGGCAGGCCCAGCTGGTTCATCCCCACCACGTCCATGAGCAGCCAGCGAAGCCCGCCGGCCGGCGGCAGCGCGATGGCACGCACGCTCGACCAGAGCTCGATGGGCAAAGGGGCCGTGCCCACCTTGCGACTCATCCCCTGTTCCACCTGCCCGCGGCTGCGCAATGCCTCGCCCGCGGGGACGAAGAGGGCCAGCGCGTCGGGAAGCGGGAGGAAGGATTCGGCCAGCTCGGTGAGCGAGAGCAGATCGTAGGCCGGTCCCCCCGGACGCGGCTGCGGCGGCCCGTCCTCCACCACCACCGCAGTCCGCAGGCGGACGAAGCCGCCGTGGTCGGCCACCGCGGCGGCCTGGCTGCCCTCCTCGAGCTGGTCGAGGGCCCGCGCCAGCGCTCCCGGCCGCGAGTGCGGCCCGAACGCGCCCGCTCTCCATGCGCCGCCCAGCGCGGGCATGGTCCGGGCCGCCTCCAGATCGTCGGGCCAGGGGCGGTCGACGACGTCGACCACGGCGAAGCCTTCGCCCCGCAGATCGACCACCGTGCCCGGGCCGCAGATCGCCCAGCCGAGATCTCCGGGCGCCTGCTCGCGATGTCCGGAGACGGGCCAGTCGGCCAGCGCCCGCGCGACGTCCTCCGGCCGCGGCGCGCGCGCGAAGAGGACGCAAACGCATTGAGTGAAGGAGAGGCTTTCCATGCGGAAAGCTTACACGTTCGCGGCGAGGCTTTGCAGGGCGGACGGGCGGCGGCAGCGCGTGCTATTGCCGCAGGGTGCGAAGATTTGCGCTCTTCGTCGTGCCGGCGCTGCTGGCGCTGCCCATCGCCCTCTCCTTCCGGCCCGCCCGCGATTCCATCCCCGGGTGGGGAGGCGATCCGGCCTTCAACCTCTGGACGTTCGAGCTGGTCTGGCATCACCTCGACACGCTCGGGCCGCAGCGCGTCTTCTCCTCCGCCTTCTGGCAGGCCCCGCTGTTCGGAGGCCATCCCCTGGGGCTCGCCTTCTCGGAGAACCAGATCTTCCCTGCCCTCCTGCTGTGGCCGCTGCGCAAGCTCACCGGCAACGGCGCGCTGGTGCTGGGCTTCGGGGCCATCCTCTGGATTAGCGCCGCGTTCGCTGCCGCGACTGCCTGGCTGCGCGCCCTCGGGCACCGGACCTTGTGCTGGTGGGGCGGGTTGATCTTCGCTGGCTCGGGGTGGCTGCAGAGCCAGTACGCGCACTACCAGAACCTCTACGTCTTCGTCCTGCCGCTCGCCCTCTGGTCGTGGGCGAGGCTCCGGCAGCGGCCCGGCGCGCTGACGCTGGGCGCGTGCGCGCTGGCCTTCGGCTGGGTCGGCGGGTGGAACCTCTACTTCCAGGTCTTTGCCAACCTGATCCTCGCGGTGCTCGCCATATCCTGGCTGCGGCGCGAGCCGCAGCGGATGGCCGCGCTGCTCGCCCTCGTCGCGCTGATCGAGCTTCCCATCGCCTGGCGATACGTCCAGGCCAGCGCGCCGCTCGGGGGATTCGGCACCACCGGCACCTATGACGCCGTGTGGACCAGCCTCCTCGGCAGCGCCAACCGGCGGCGGGCGTTCCTGCCCTCGCTGGAGGTGCCCATCGAGGCGGCCGGCTTCACCGGCGTGACCTGGCTCGTGCTGATGGTGCTGGCGGCGCGGCACCGCGCCCAGCGGCCCTGGCTGCTGGCCGCCGCCGCCGCGCTGTGGCTCGCGTTCGGCCACGGTGCCGGCCTCTTCGATCTGCTGGCGGCGCTCCCCGGCGTCAGCTCACTGCGAGCCATCGGCCGGGCGCAGGTGCTCTTCCTGCTCTTTTCCCTGCCAGCCGTGATCGCGCTGCTGGAAACGGCGCGACCGCGCTGGCAGATCCTGGCGCTGGCCGCGCTCATGCTCGAGCTGACGCCGGCGAGGCTACCGATGCGCGCGCTGGCGGATGCAGACCTCTGGGCAGCGCCCACGCGGCTCAGCGTCGAGCTGGCGAAGAGCGACCAGCCGGTGCTGGTGCTGCCCGAGGCCGACACGCGCTTCATGCTCGAGATGACGCAGTCCTGGACGCCCTACTTCGGTGGGTACTCAGGACGCGCTCCCGCCGGCGAGGAGCTGCTGGAGGCGATCGCGGTGCGCAGGCCCTGGAACTCCACCTCGATGGACGCGCTGCTCGACCTGACGCGCGCCACCCGCGTCCTGGCCCTCGACGCGGCGGCAATCGACCGGGCGCGGCGCTCGCCGCGACTCGTCTTGCGCGGCTGCTTTGCCCACCTGCGCGGAAGTTCGCCATGCCTCTTCGATCGCGTCGCTCCCGACGCACCGCCCGTCCTGCGCCTCGACCGCGACGGGGAGCTCCAGCAGCGAAAGGACGGAGCCTGGCCGGCTGCGACCCTTCGCGCGACGGCCGACGGCGCCCTCGACATCCGCGACGTCGACCAGTGTCGCGTGGAGCAGACCCTCCACCCGCCGGTCCTGCCCGCGTTCCGCCGCGAGGTCCACTTGCAGGGCAGCGCGATCCGGGCCGCACGATTCGCCCGCGGACAGTGGATCCTCGCCCTGGAGCTTCGCCAGCCGATCCTCCGCCTTTTCAGGCCGGACATCGGAATCGTCTGCCGCTGACCTACTCGGCGCGGAGCGCAACCGCCGGATCCACCAGCGCCGCGCGGCGGGCCGGCAAGAGCGTGGCAGCCACCGCGACGACCCCTAACACCAAAATCGCCGCGAGCAGCGCCAGCGGATCGGCCGGGCCCACACCGAAGAGCAGCCCGGCGAAGGACCGCGCCGACGCCAGCGCCAGCGCGCTGCCCAGCGCGAGCCCGGCGCCGACCACCGCCGCGCTCTCCC
Organism: Myxococcales bacterium; assembly: GCA_035655715.1. GTDB lineage: Bacteria > Myxococcota > Myxococcia > Myxococcales > 40CM-4-68-19 > 40CM-4-68-19. The sequence goes on from DASRTX010000620.1 coordinate 5,484, forward strand.
GCGCGACCAGCGCCAGCGCCTGCAGCGGCCGCGCCCCTAACGCCATGCGCACGCCGATCTCCCGCGTCCGCTGCGTCACCGCGTAGGCCAGCACTCCGTAGAGACCCAATCCGGCGAGCAGCAGCGCCAGCACGGCGAAGGCGTGCAGCAGCTCCAGCGCGAACCGACGCTGCGCCAGCGATGCCGCGAGCATGTCGCCCAGCGGCTTGACCTGGTAGGCGGGCAGGTTGGAGTCGATGCCCGAGAGCACATGCTGCGCGCCGCGGAGCACGACCTGCGGCGATCTGGAGCGCACCACCATGGTGAGCGTGTTGGCGGGGAGCTGATCGAAGGGGAAGTACATGGTGGGGCGCACGTCCGCATCGAGGCCGAACTCGCGCACGTCGCCGACGATTCCCGCGACCGTCCACCAGCGCGGGTCGGTTCCGGTCAGCCGCAGCCGCTTTCCCAACCCGTCGCCCGCGGGCCAGTAGCGCCGCGCGAAGGAGGCGTTGACCACCACCACCGGCGCCTTGTCGGCAGCGTCGGTTTCTTGTGGATAGCGCCCCTGCAAGAGCGGGATCTCCATCGCCTCGAACCAGCCCGGCGTGACCGTGCGGTTCTCCTCGTCGGGCGGCTGCGTGCCGGCGGGCACCGGGCGGCCCTCGATCTCGAAGTTCTGGTCGGTGGGAACGCCGCTGAGCGGCTGGTAGTCGATGCCTCCGGCGGCGATGGTGCCGGGAAGCTCGCGCAGCCGCTGCCGCACCGTGGCGAACAGCGTGCGCAGGCCCTGCTCGCCGCCGCTCCTCGCGCCGGTGGCTGAGACATTCAACACCACCGCGCCGGCCGGCTGGAACCCCGGATCGACGCGCAGGACTTCCCCAAAGCTGCGCAGCAGCAGGGCGGCCCCCGAGACCAGCACCAGGGCCAGCGCCACGTCGGCCGCCACCAGCGCCCGGCGCAGCCGCCGCGGGCGCGGGGCGGCCGATGCGGCGCCGCCGCGGAGCGCGTCGTGCAGCTTGAGCTGCGAGGAGGTGAGCGCGGGCAAGAGGCCGAAGAGCACGCCGCTCACCACCGAGGCGCCCAGCGCGAAGGCGAGGACCGTCCCGTCGATGTGCACCTCGTGGATGCGCGGCAGATCCGCCGGCCCCGCCGCCAGCAGCAGATCGATGCCCCACGCCGAGAGCAAGAAGCCCAGCGCGCCGCCCAGCAGCGCCAGCGTGAGGCTCTCCACCAGCATCTGCCGGACCAGCCTCCCACGACCCGCGCCCAGCGCTGCCCGCACCGCCAGCTCGCGCTCTCGCGCGGTGGCCCGCGCGAGGAAGAGATTGCCGACGTTGGCGCAGGCCATGAGCAGGACCAGGAGCACCGCGCCGAAGAGCATCCAGAGGGTGGGCCGCACGCCGCCCACCATCTGATCGAGGAGCGGCACCGCCACCATCTCGAAGCCGGAGTCGGCGGGGTACAGGTCGGGGAAGGTGGCGCGCAGCCGCGCCGAGACCACCGACATCTCGGCCCGCGCGTCCGCCAGCGTAGTGCGAGGAGCCAGCCGTCCGACGACGCGGAGGAAGTGGTTGGCCCTGCTCTGCGGCGTGAGCTGGTCCGGCGAGACCGCCAGCGGCCGCCAGGCGTCGAACCTTTCCTGGATCTGCACGTCGTCTCCGAGCACTCCCACGACCTGGAAGGGGACGCCGGAGACGTCGACGGTGCGGCCCACCACGCCCGGGTCGCCGCCGAATCGGCGCTTCCAGAGCGCGCGCCCGAGCACGATCACCCGGCCGTGACCCGGCTCCTCCTCTTCGCGCGTGAACCAGCGCCCCAGCAAAGGCTGCATGCCGAGCGTGGGCATCAGCGAGCTGGTGGCGCGGCCGATGAGGACGTGCTCGGGCACGTCTCCGCCCAGGTTGCCGCTCCCGTAGCCCCAGGCGCCGACGCTGCTGAAGCTGCGCAGGCGCTCGTGGTCCTCGCGGAGCTCCGCCAACGCGACGGTGCCGTTCCCGAACTGGCGGTTCGCGGCGTAGAAGCGTACCAGCCGGTCGGGCTCGCGGAAGGGCAGCGGCTGCAAGAGGACCCCGCGGACCACGCTGAAGACGCTGGTGGTGGCTCCGATGGCGACGGCCAGCGTGACGACCACCACGGCGGCGAACCCCGAGCTGCGCAGGATCAGCCGGCCGGCGCCTCGGAGATCCTGAGCAAGTCCTCGCATGGCCCCGTTGGCAGCGAATTCCGTGCCAGCGGCCCGTCAGGGAGGCGCGGGCACGGGCGTCCGGAAGTGGGATCCGCGGTCCCGCCTCCGAACGGCCTCAGCGTGCGATGCCGCAGGCGGCGACGACGTCGTCGCGATAGGCGAGCCACCTCTGCAGGGCCTGTTCGACCGACTGGACGACGCGGTCCTCCATCTCTTTCGGCGTATGGTCGAGCACCATCCTCCACGCGTCCTGGCGATGGCCGCCTTCCACCTTCTTGTGCACGCGCTGCAGCTCGAGGAACTTCGGGTCGAGGCCGTGGATCCGCACCAGCGGATGCTTGCGGATGGCCGCCTCGATTTCGGCCTCCGACTCGGGGCTCGCGTCCTCGATCTCGCGGCGCTCCTTGACGCTGCCCTCGACGAAGATGGTCATCACCGCTGCGCCTACGACCCAAGGCTCGGAGCTGGTCGCATCGTCGAGGAATTTTCGATATCGGCTGGCCCCGGGCAGCAGCTTGACCGCCCCGAAGTCGGAGCGACGAAACCCGCAGCCCTCCATCATGCGCAGGAAAAGCTCCGGGTGCGAGGTCGAGCCGCTGATGCCGCCGGTCTGTTCCTCGTAGATGTTGGCGGCGAGCATCGCGCGCGATTCCTGTGACGTTCCGGAGTGGCCCAGGATCCGCGCCAGCAGCTGCGGAAAGTCGCGTACGTACACTTCCCATTCCTGCTGGAAGTGCGGCAGGAGCCGCTGCAGCGGCACGCGTCCTTGGGCAAACCACGGCCACGCCCAATGGTCCTTGCGATCGAGGATCTGCAGCAGCCGTTCCTGAAGCATGTCCGCACTCTACCCGGCTGCGGAGTCCGGCTTCTAGGTAAACCCGCCCGGCGTCATGGTGCCCACGCCGCCGACCACCGGACCCACCGGGATGAAGGGCGGCGCGAAGGTGGGCACCGGGCCCGTGCCCAGCACGTTGGTGACCATGGTGCTGACCTTCCAGAGGTTGTAGCTCTTCTCGAAAGCGTCGCAGATCGCCTCGAAGAGCTCCTTGTGGTGCAGGGCCTGAGGGTCGCCGAGTTGCCCGATCATCTGCGCCTTGAGGACGTTGACGGAGATGGAGACCGGCACCTGCGTCAGCGCCGCGAACGGACAGGGCACGTTGGGCATCGGCGGCGCCACCGGCGAAGGGACGGCGGCGAAAGCCGGGTACCAGGGCATGCCGGTCACCTTGACGGTGGCGGTGAAGGTGAGCCAGGCCGTCCCGAGCACCGTGGCAATCACGTTCGAATACTTCATCTCCTGCGGCGTACCCTTCGGCGCCGAGGCGAGGATGAGGGGCGTCCAGGGAGGCCCGATGATCTGACCGCCCACGGCGGTGACCGCGTTGATCACCACGCCCACCATGGTGGCCGCGGTCTGCCACTGGCTCCAGGCCGAGCAGATGGCCGAGCAGACGCCGTCGATGTACGAGCCGAACTGCTGGTTCAACTTCTTTTGCGTGTCCGTGTGGTGCTTGTTCATCGTCGCCGGCATGAAGAGCGGCGGCTGCGTGGCGGTGTCGGGCGCGGTGCTGAGCTCGCCGCTCTTGAAGGCGTTCTGGTACTGCTCGCCGGGCGCGCCGTTGTTCTGCTTCCAGCCGGTCGGGACCTTGAGGTTGAAGCTCGAGAACTTGAGCCTCGCGAGTTGCTTCATTGCGCTGGCTTGCGGTGCCGGCATCGCTCCCCCCTCTTGCTGACCCAGTGTACCCGAACACCCCTCCTGGGATCAGTGAAGGCGATCACACGAACGACTGGTTCTTCTTTCGCGACGAGGCCGGCGACGTGGGCCGCATCAACTTCGCCTCGCCGGGCCGGCCGCAGATCCTCTGGAAGGCGCCCAACGGCGCGGACCTGGAGGTGGCCGGCGGCCGGATCTACTGGGACCAGAGCAAGACGGACCAGTTCCCGGGCTGCCTGGGCGTGTCCAACCTCGACGGCAACGACGGGCATTGCGCCGACGTGAGCCAAGAGCAGTACGGCCCGGTGCGCGCGGACGAGAAGTCCGTCTACTTCATCCGCGACGGCGACATCTTCAAGATGCCCCGGCAGTCGGCCGGACCCGCATCCGGAATGCGACCGGACGGAGCCATGCTCAACCGCCTCCGGGGGCCCGGTTGGTTCAGCGGCTGAACCAACCCGATCCAATTCAGGCAATCGGAGGGGCGCGTCAACCTGGGAATTCCCCAGGTTCTCTGCCCGCACCTGTTCCGCCTTCGCGCCGCAGTTGACCACTTGAATGGTCATTTGAGCAGGGCTAGCATCGCTCATCATGGCGAAGCGAAGATCGAGACCAAGAATCAAGACGCTCGGCGTGAGCGAATTCAAGAGCCACTGCCTGGCGTTGGTCGATGACCTGCATCGCAACGGCGGGGAGATCGTCCTCACCCGGCGCGGAGATCGCGTGGCGAAAGTGGTACCTCTCGTCGATTCGAAGACTGCCCCGCTCCGGGGCCTGTTCAAGGGGCGGCTTCAGACCGACGGCGACATCGCGGAGGTGACATTTGCCGATCTCTGGGAGATGAAGTGAGCCTGCTCCTGGACACGCACATCGTGCTCTGGTGGCTCGAGGGCGGTGATCCACAGGGAGTGACCGCGTTCTTCGAAGAGCTGGAAAAAAACCCTCGTTTGGAAGTGCTTCCCATCACCGGTCCCATCGCGCTGGACGCCGCGAGGTTGGGGAGCTCGTTCCCGAACGATTCAGCGGATCGACTCATCGCCGCCACTGCGCGGGCGCACGGGCACACGCTGGTCACAGCCGACCGTCGTATCCGCGACGCCGCCGTCGTAGCGATGCTGTGAGCCAACCAGGTTCCGCGGGCTCGTGCTCGACGAGGGCGTGTGTAAACAGCCTGCCATCTCCGATCGCCCGGCGTCTGTAGTAACCTGACCGGGAGGTCACGCTTGCGCGTCGTTCTCGCCGCAGCAGTGCTTCTCACCGCGAACAGCGGTGCGCGCTCGGCGACCTGCGCGGATCGGCTATGCCCTTCATCCCCCTGGCGCGGACCCCGTGCGTGGCTCGACCCGGACGCCGGGCGGGCACAACCCGGACGCGGTGCTTGCCTGGCGATTCCGCGCCGCGAGCGGCGCGGTGTGGTGGCGGCGGGTGGACTCGAACCACCTACCTGCGGATTATGAGACCGCCGCTCTAGCCGGATGAGCTACGCCGCCGGAAAGGGCGCGGAATCTAGCGGCCCGCGCCGCCTTGGTCAAGACGCTGCCGCGGGGGCTTCGTCGTCCGCAGGCGCAGCGCCGAGCAGGCCCTTGAGCGACACGTGGCCGGCGAGAAGGAAGATCATTCCCAACCCCACTTGGACCCCGAACTGCAGCAACCAGACCGTGTTGGCGAAGCCCGCCCCATGGGCGGAAAATCCGTCCGAAGAGAACAGCGACAACCCCGCCTGCGTGAAGAACTGCATGGTGCCGACCATCCCCGGCCCCGCCGGCACCATCACGCCCACCACCTGGATGGTGAGGAGGACTGCGAGCATCAGCGGCGTCAGCCCGACGAAGCCGAAGGCCGGCGCCAGCACGCCCAGCGCCCAGGCGGTCACCGTCCAGTAGAGCGCCGTGAGGACGAAGAAGGCCAGCAGGCTCCAGCCCGACCCCACGTGCACGGCCGAGATGAACGTGTCCAGCATCCCCTGCACCCGGTTGGCCACCCGGGGCGACAGCGGCCGCAGCAGTCGATCGGCCAGCGCCAGCGCGCGCTCGCGGAAGAACACCGCCAGCAGCAGCACGACGCAGAGGGCGAAGAACCCCAGCGCAACCAGCACGGATGCGCTCTTGGCGAACTCCACGTAGCGGCCCGACGCGGACGCGCCCAGGAGGCGCAGCGAGACGATCCCCAGCACGCCGATGGCGATGCCGTCGACGATGCGCTCCACCACCACCGAGGCGAGCGCGCCGCTCCGCCGCAGGGGCGCTCCGCCTCCCGGTGGAGGGCGGGCGATGAGCAATGGCCGGGCGAACTCGCCCAGCCGCAGCGGCAGCAGCATGAGCAGCATCCACCCCACCGCGCTGGCCGAGTTGAGCCGCTTGAAGGAAACGTGCCCCAAGGGCCGCAGCAAGATACCCCAGCGTACCGTGCGCAAGACGTGGATGGCGAGGAACATGACCACGTACGCCGCCACCCGGCGCGGATCTGCATCCAGCATGGCGCGCGCCACCGCCCGCACGTCGGTCTTGCGCAGCGAGAGCCAGACGAAGAGGGCGCTCATCGCCAGCGAGAGGACGGTGCGAACGAGGACTTTCAGGTTGCGCATGCGGGCGCCCCGCGTAGCACGGCGGCGGGCCGGGGGTCTACTGCTTGTCGTCCTCCCCGGTCTTGTCGCGCGGGACCTCGGGCGCGGGCGGGCCCGGAACGCGATACCCACCCGTGAACCATCTCGCGAGGTCGACCGCCCGGCAGCGCGGCGAGCAGAACGGGAACGCCTCGTTTTCCTCGCGCGGCTTCACCTCTCCGCGGCAACTGGGGCAACGCGCCATGCAGGTGTCTTGTAAGGTGCGGCTGGGTGCGATTCAACATTTGTGGATTCGGACACCCGACAGACGGAAGATTGACCGGCGTGGCGGCAAGTTCTATCACCGGCATGAATGGCATCGGACAGAGTCGGCGGACGCCTCGTGCTCGTGGTGGACGACGATCCAGACATCCTGCAAACGCTTGCACTCTGCCTCTCCACGGAAGGCTATCGGGTGCTGATGGCCGCGAACGGCCGGCAGGCGCTGGACCTCCTGCTCAAGGAGAAGCCGGCGTGCATCCTGCTCGATCTGATGATGCCGGTGATGGACGGGTGGCAGTTCGTCGGCGAGCTGGAGACGCGGGGCTGGCGCAAGACGCCACTGCTCATCCTCAGCGCCGACCGCGCCGTCCAGGGGCACGCGCAGAAGCTGAAGGCTGAGGCCTACCTGGCCAAGCCCTTCGATCTGGACGAGCTGCTCGGCAAGGTCTCGCAGCTCACCGGGGGCCCGGACGGGCACGGCCACCACGGCCAGAAGAAGGCCGCGTCGGGCTGACGCCAGCATCCGGCGAGGCCGTCCAGCTCCGCTCCAGCCACGACTCCCCGCCGCGACCGTCGCGGACCACGATCCAGATCGTTCCGGCGTCGGCGTGCGGCGTGAAGCGGGTGAGCCCGTCGGGCGGCGCGCCGCCGTCCAGCGGCTCATCGGCGGTGTCGGAGTCGAACTCCCCACCCGGCGCGGTGAAGAACGCGTAGTGCGCCTGCTCGCGCAGCTGCAGCACCTCGCCGCGCAGATCCACGGTGCAGTAGTCCTCCTCGCCGCCGTCGGCCAGCACCGGCCGCAGGCCGTACTCCGTGCCCACGGTCAGGGACGCGTCCGGCGCGAAGGCGCCCGCGTCCTGCCCGGCGACGGTGAGGAGCACGCCGGTCAGCGCCGGGTTGCGGTTTCTCGACGGCGCGATTCCCGCGTCCGGCGGACAGGGCGGCAGCGCGGACGAATAGATGATCACCTTGTCGCCATGGACGGGGCCCTTGGGGCTGCCGTCGTCCACCGTAAAGGAGAGCTGCACGCGGATGCCGCCGAATCCGGCCAGGTCGTCGTTGGCGAGCAGGGCCGTCGCGTCGACGGAGGGCAAGGTGAAGGAGAGCGGCACGGTGCCCGCGTCGATCACCGGGCCCTCGTCGCAGCGGCGAGAGTCGGTGGGGCCGCAGATCTGCAGCTGTATCGACTGCGGCCCCGCGTCGCGGGAAGGGTCCACCGCCAGCACGTCCACCTTGACCGGCTCGGCGACCCCCGCGTCGGGATCGAAGCGCGCCTCCGGCGGCTCGGCCTGCACCGCCAGCACGCGCAGGTCGGTGACGTCGCTGGGCGCCGCGAAGTCCGGCGTGCAGGCGGCGAGCAGCAGCAGCAGCGCGAGCACGCGCATCAGAATTTCCCCTTCACGCCGAAGGTGGGAAGGATGGGCAGCCCCTGCACGCTGCCCTGGTCCTGGAAGCGATAGTCGTAGACGTGGAACTCCTCGTTGGTGTGGTTGGTCACGTTCTGCACGTCCAGGTAGAGCGAGAGCTGCCAGTAGTCCCAGGTCCAGGTGTGCTGGGCGCGGACGTCGAGCTGGAGGAAGGTGGGCTCCCGCGCATCACCCACCTCGCCGCGGGTGGGGACGAAGTTGCCGGAGTCGGCGTCGAAGGTGGCGAAGTCCACCGGGGCGTACGGGTTGCCGGAGACGAAGCGGAAGCGGGTGGAGAGATCCCACTGCGGCTTGGGCCGGTAGCCCATCACCAGCGTGAGGATGTGCGGCTGGTCGAACTGGAAGGCGCGCCAGGCGTCGTCCGGCCTGGGCAGCGCCTGCGAGCGCGAGAGCGTGTAGGCCAGCCAGCCGTAGAGCTTGGAGGTGATCTCGCGGCGGATGAGCAGCTCCAGCCCGTAGGCGTGGCCGATGCCCACGTTCTGGAACCGCGGGTTGAAGATGGTGCCGTCGGACCGCAGCACCGGGTCGACGACGGAGATGAGCCCGCCGCGGCGGTTGTAGAAGATCTCGGCGCTCACGCTCCACACGTCGCTGAAGCGCTGCTCCACACCGACCCCCGTCTGCACCGCCCAGGAGAGGCCCAGGTCGGGGTTGCCGATGTCGTTGTCGATCTGCTGGCCCGAGGGCGGCTGGTGGTAGAGGCCCACGTAGGCCTTGAGCGCGGTGCGGTCGCTGAGTCCGTAGCGTGCCCACAGCCGCGGATCCACCGACCAGCGCGCATGGTCGCGCCAGTGGTACTGGTCGAGCCGCAGGCCGGGCGTGAGCGAGAGCCGGCCCAGGGTGAGCTGCGCTTCCAGATACTCGCCCCACTGCTGCACCGGCTGCACGCGCGCGAGCTGCACCCGCTGCGTGATGGGGATGCCCAGATTGCGCAGCTGCAGCGACGACTGGATGTCCGCCGTGTAGGAGGCGCGGTCGAGCTCGATGTCCGCTCCGCCGCGCCATTCGACGTAGCTGGCGGCGCGCCAGCGCGTCTCTGCGCGCAGCTCGCCGGTGAGGATGGTCACGTCCACGGACTGTGGATTGGCGAAGCCGCCCGGCCCCGCCCCCTGCGTGGCGGCGTTCTGCAGCGTCCAGCCCAGCGCGGGCGAGATGCTGAGGGAAACCTCGTCGGAAAAGGTGTGCTTGTACTCGCCGACGATGCGGTGGAAGGCGAGGTGCGAATTGACCGAGAGCGGCAGCGTGCGCCTCCCGCCCTCCTGCACCACGGTGAGCTTGTCGTCGCTGCCGAAGAACAGCAGGCCCAGGTCGTCGCCGTTCCCCAGCTTGTGATCGACGCGCGCCTGGTAGTCCCAGTAGATGGGCACGATGCTGGTGACGCCCTGGTTCGGGTCGTTGGGGATGAAGAGCGGCAGGAAGACGTCGATGTGGCTGCGCCGCGCCGCGACGGCGAACTGGGTGTCGGAACCGACGGGTCCTTCCAGCGCGCCGACCGCCTCGATCATGTCGAGAGAAGCCTGCCCGTGCAGGGCCTGCGAATCGCCTTTGCGGGTGGAGACGTCGATGGCGCCGGTGAGGTTGCGTCCGTAGATGGCGCCGTAGCCGCCCGGATAGAAATCGATGCGGTCGAGCAGCTGCTCGTTGATCACCGAGGGGCCGCCGAGGAAGTGGTAGAGCTGCGGGATGCGGTGGCCGTCGAGATAGGTGCCGGTATCTTGCGGAGGCGATCCGCGCACCAGCAGCTGGCCGCCCAGGAACGGCGACCGCGCCAGGCCCGGCAGGTTCTGCACGGCGCGGATGGGATCGTTGAGGCTGCCGGGCACGTTGACCAGCTCGTCGTGCGTCAGCGTGCGGCGGGTGGGCGCGTCGTGCGGCTTCTCGCCGGGAACGGTCGCTTGAAGATCCCCCACCGAGGTCCGGTGCAGCCAGGCGCGGGGCGCCGCCACGTCGCCATCGTCCACGGCGGTCGCGTCGACTGTCCTGCTCTCGAAGCCCGGCGCCGAGATGGTGAGCTTGCGCGGGCCCGGGACCGTCTCCAGCGCGTACTTGCCGTGCGCATCCGCGGAGGCCTGCGCGCCGGTGTCGTCCACCACCTCGGCGCCGGCCACCGGCCTGCGATTGCCGGCTTCCACCACCTCGCCGTGGATCTTCGCGGTGTCCTGGCGCGCGGCCGGCGCGCGCTGCTGCTGGATCACGAAATGGTAGACGTAACGGATGCGCACGGCCGCCGGCTGGCCATCCATCTCCGCCGGCGTGAAGCGGAACCGCCGGATGGCATCCACCGCTGCCGCGTCGAAGTCCGGCGCTCCGGGCTTCTCCACCGCCACGGCGGTGACCGAGCCGTGCTCGTCGATGTCCACCATGCAGGCCACGTCCGCCGTCTCGCCGCGCGCGAGGCGATCGGGCGGATAGACGGCGGGCGGCGCGTCGACGAGTTGCGGCAGCTTGGTGAGCTGCGCGGCGATCAAGAGCGCGAGGATCATGCGGGGGCAATGCGGAAGACGGGGAATCGCGGGCGCAGCGCGGCCTCCACACGGTCGCTCGCCTCGTCGCCAAAGGCGAAGATGACGGCGCAGTCGCCTCCGCCCGCGCCGCTGGGCTTTCCCGCCGCGCCGACGGAGGCGGCAAGCGCGCAGGCCAGCGCCAACTCGGCAGTGACGATGCCCGCACCAGCCTCTTCGCCGAGAGCCGCCATCGCCACGGCACCGTCGCGGACCGCGTCCAGCGCGGCGGGCGCGTCGGCGGCTTCCAGCGCGTCGCGCAGGGCCTCGGCGGTGGCGGCAATGGCGCCTGCGCGAACGGCCCAGCGATGCGGCAGCCCGCGGGAGAACTGTCGCACTTCGCGAACCAGGGCGCGCGTGTCCGCCGGCTCGCCGGTCCAGGCGAGCAGGAGACGCAATTCGGGCGGCACGCGCACGCGCCGGATCTGCAGCGGGCGGGCAGCGGCGATGTCGCGGGCGGGCAGCGCCATCATCTCCTCGGGCGTGCACCAGGGGATGGTCGATCGGACTTCGAGGACTCCGCCCAGCGCCGCCGCGGCCACATCGGCGCCGCTGCCTGACCCGCCCTGCTCCGCCCAGTGGGCAGCGCAGGCGAGCGAGACCACCTCGTCGTCGCTCGGGACGCGGCCCGCAGCGGCGCAGGCGGCGCGGACGGCGAGCACACAGGCCGCGGCGCTGCCGCCCAGACCGAGCTTGCGGCCTTCCAGGGCCAGGTCGTCCTCGAAGACCAGGCGGAGCCCAGAAGAGGAGCCGCAGAAGCTGCGCGCAAGTTGGACGGCGCGGGCGGCGAAGCGGAGTTCGGGCGGCGGGGCGCCGCCGTCCCAGACCAGCCCGGTCGGGGCGTGTACCAGGTGTACACCCGGTACACTTCCCCAGCGGGCATGCATCCGCCGGTCGATGCCCGCCACCAGCGCCGGCCGTCCCGCGTCCAGCACCGCGTACTCCCCGGCGAGAAACACCTTCCCGCACGCTGCCAGCTGCTGCCCGCTCATGGCATCACGCGCGCGCCCCCGGCCGCAGCGCAGACCAGCACCTGCTTCACGCCCGCGACGGCTCCCAGGCGCGCCTCGACGCGCGCCGAATTCCCGGGAGCGCAGATGGCCACCACATGCGGCCCCGCGTCGATGGTGGCCCACGCCGCCACACCGCCCGCCCGCAGCTCCCGCAGCGCGTGCAGGCACGCCACCGTGGCCGGCTGCCAGTAGAGCAGCGGCGGGTCCGCCGCCAGCGCGTCGGCGTGCATCCGCAGCGCGTTGCGCTCGGCCAGCGCGCCCAGCCCTTCCAGGTCGCGCTGGTGCAAGAGCGCCAGCGCCTGCGGCAGATCGCGCCGGCACTGCTCGATCCACGCGGCGTGGTACGGCGAGGTCTCGCGAGTCGCGCGCATGCCGTCGCGCGAGCCCACGTCCTTGGGGCCGCTGGCGCAAACCGCGATGCAGAAGCGCAGGTCCCAGTGCGCGGGGCCGAACACCTGCCTCGCAGACTCTCCCTCCCACACTGCCCAGCCGCCCGGGACGCTGCGCGCGGCCGAGCCACTTCCCAGGCGGGCCAGGGCCGACAGCTCCTCGGCCGACCGTTTCTTTCCCGCCGCAGCGCAGGCCGCCACGGCCAGCGCCGCGAAGCCGCTGGCGCTGGAAGCGAGTCCCGCCGCGGTGGGGAAGTCGTTGCGCGAGACGATGCGCGCCTTGGCGTGGATGCCCGCCGCCTCGAGCATGGCCCGCGCGCGCGCCGGATCCTCGGGCTTTCCGTCCAGCTCGAAGGAATCCTCTGCGGCCCCCAGCGTAACCGTGGTGGTGGTGAGGAGCCGGTCCAAGGCCACGGAGAGCGATGACGCCTGCGGCAGGAGCCGCGCGTCGTCGCGCTTTCCCCAGTACTTGACCAGCGCGATGTTGGCGTACGCCTGGGCCGTGGCCTTCACGCGCCGACCTCTACCGCGAAACCGGACGCCCGGGCTGCCATCTCGCGGGCGTGCGTCTCGTCGCGCGCCAGGCCGATGGCTGCGCCGCCGCCGCCGGCTCCGGTGAGCTTGGCGCCCAGCGCTCCCTGGCGCTTGAGGCCCGCCACCGCCTCTTCCAGCTCCGCGCAGGAAACGCCCAGCTGCCGCAGCAAGGCATGGGCAGCGTCGAAGCGCTTGCCCAGCTCCGCCAGCTCCCCCTGCTCGAAGAGCGCGCGGCCTTCCCGCGCCAGCTCGCCGAGCCGCGCCAGCAGCGGATCCACGGCGGGGTCGGTCTTCCGGCGCTCGGCCAGCGGCATCACCGTGCTGTGCGTCCCGCGCGCGATCCCGGTCAACGCCACCGCGATCCAGGCCGAGCCGCGCACCCGCTCGATTGCGGGCGGTTCGCCGCGGCGGAAGAAGATGACGCCGTCCTGGGCGCAGGCCGCGGGATCGACGCCCGACGGCGTGCCGTGCAGCACCCGCTCGAGGCGCATGGCCAGCTCCGCCGCCTCCCCGGCGGCGCAGCCAGGCTTGAATGCGCGTGCCAGCGCCACGCCGAGCGCCGCCGAGCTGCCCAGTCCGCTGCCCAGCGGGATGTCGCTCTGCACGCGCGCGTGGAAGGCCCCGCGGAAACCCGCTGCCCGCGCCAACTCGCGCGCCGCATCCAGCACCGGGAAGGGCACCTGGATGCCGCCAGGCAGCTCGATCCGGGCCTCGTCCGCCGCCTCCACTTCTACCGTGACGTAGCGGGGGATGGCCGCGGCCAGCGCGGGGTGCCCGTAGACCACGCTGTGCTCGCCGAGCAGGAGCAGCTTGCCCGGCGCGCGGCCGCGGGTCATGTCCCGAGCCCCTCGATCCAGTCGCGCAGCGGCGGCAGCACCACCGGCCGCGAGGCGCGCAGCGCCGCCGCGTCCCGCGCGCCGGTCAGCAACATTGCCGCCCGCAGCGCATGCAGGATGCCCTGCAGCGCGGCGCGCGCGCCCTCGATGCCGCCCTGCTGGTGGGCCCGGATGAGGGGCAGCGCGCAGCCGGCCACGTCGGCGCCAAGCGCGATGGCGCGGGCGGCGTCCAGCCCCGACCGCAGGCCTCCGGAGGCCACCAATTCCAGATCCGGGGCCGCCGCGCGCGCCGTCGCCACGCAGGCCGCGGTCGGAATCCCCCAGTCGCTGAGCAGCTCGCCCAGCGCGCGCGCCTGCGGCTCGCGGGCGCGCAGCTGCTCCACCCGCGGCCAGCTCGTGCCTCCCGCGCCGCTCACGTCCACCGCGCGCACGCCGCGCTCCCACAGCTCCCGGACGACCGCGGGCCCGATGCCGCAGCCGGTCTCCTTGACGATGACCTTTTCGCTGCCCACCTCGCGCACCAGCGCCGCCACCGCCTCGAGGCAGCCGCGGAAGTCGCGGTCCCCGTCGTGCTGCACCAGCTCCTGCGCCGGGTTGAGATGGATGGCGATGGCGTCGGCGCCGAGGAGATCGATCAGCCGCAGCGCGGCAGCGGTTCCGCGCTGCACCAGCTGCTGCGCCCCAAGGTTGGCGACCAGCAGCGGCGGCCGCGCCGGCTTCACCGCGAAGGTCCCGAGCAGGTCGGGCTGATCGAGGAGGATCCGCATCGAGCCCACCCCGAAGGCCACGCCGGCCTCCTCGGCGAGCGCGGCCAGGTCGCGGTTGATCTGGCCGGCGCGGTCGGTGCCGCCGGTCATGCCGGCGATCATCAGCGGCGCGCGCAGCGGCTTGCCGCAAAGGCGCGTCGAGAGGTCCACCTCGTCCAGCGCCAGCTCCGGCAGCGCGCGGTGGACGAGCTGCACGCAAGAGAGCAGGGTATCGACCCCGTCGGGCTCCACTTCAGGCCGCTGCACGAGATCGAGGTGCTGGGCCTTGCGCTGGGGCAGGTCGTCGTGCACGGACGCGGTGTATCAAAATGGGCGGCATGGCGCATGCATTTACCGGCGCTGGGCACGTCCAAGGGTCTCGAAATGGCTGTCTTTCGTGATGAGTCGGGCAGGCGCGCGTTCGCGGTGCGGATCGCCTCGGTGCTGGGCGCGGCCGGCGCCGTCGCCGCCCTCGGCGTGTTCCTCGTCTCCATCTTTCCGCCGCCGTGGTCGCGGGCGGCGCAGGGTCCGGAGCCGGCGCCGGCGGCGCGGGTGGCCGCGGGCCATCCGCTGGAGAACAAGGCGCGGGAGCGGGAATACAAGAAGGAAGAGAAGCGGCTCGAGGACCTGCTCGCGCAGGCGCAGGCGGCGCAGAAGCGGCGGCACAAGGTCGACGCGCGGGAGCCGGTGCTGGCGGGCTTCGTCGTCAACTGGGACGAGGAGAGCGTGCGCTCGCTGCAAGCCCACGCCGACCAGCTCACGCACGCGATGCCCGAATGGATCCACGTCAAAGCCGACGGCAGCTTCGCGGTGGAAGAGGACGCGCGCATCTCGCAGGCCGCGGCCCGGCTGGAGTTGACGCCCACCGTCTCCAACTACGCGGACGGCGCCTTCCGCCGCGCCCTGGTGGAGCCGCTTTTGGCGAGCGACAGCTCGCGCAAGGAGGCGGCGCGGCGCCTTCTGCAGCTCTGCGAGGAGCGCGGCTTCGCCGGGGTGAACCTGGACTTCGAGGACCTGGACGCCGGCGCCTGGCAGCGGCTCGGCGCGTTCGCGG
>DASRTX010000621.1:0-4265 GCA_035655715.1 Myxococcales bacterium
GAGTTCAAGCACCGCGACCCGCGCTTCCTCATCGGCCGCGCGGCGGTCCAAAGGCCCACACCAGTAGCGGAGGTCAAGGCGCCTGCCGTGGACGAGTCGACCTACAAGGTGGACCAGTTCCCCGAGGTGCAAGAGCTGGAGCAGCGCCTGGGCCTCGCCGCGGCCTTCGGGCTGAAGAACCCGTACTTCAACGTGCACGAGCGGGTCACCAACGACACCTCGGTGATCGGCGGCCGCACGATGATCAACTGGTCCAGCTACAACTACCTGGGCCTCTCGGGCGATCCGCACGTGACTTCCGCCGCGCAGTCGGCGGTGGCGCGGTACGGCACCAGCGTTTCGGCCAGCCGCGTGGCCAGCGGGGAGAAGCCGCTGCACCGCGAGCTGGAGCAGGAGCTGGCGGGGCTGCTGGGCGCCGAGGACAGCGTGGTGACGGTCAGCGGGCACGGCGTCTTCGTCACCACCATCGCCACGCTGGTGAAGGACGGCGATCTGGTGCTGCACGACGCGCTGGCGCACGACTGCATCCTGGCCGGCGCCAAGCTCTCCGGCGCCAAGCGGCGGCCCTTCCCGCACAACGACTTTCGCGCGCTGGAGAAGCAGCTGCAGCAGCTGCGGCCGCACTACCGGCGCGTGCTCATCGCCATCGAAGGCGTGTACTCGATGGACGGCGACGTCCCCGACCTGCCCAGGTTCATCGAGCTGAAGAAGAAGTACGGCTGCCTGCTGCTGGTGGACGAGGCGCACTCCATCGGCGTGCTGGGCAAGCGGGGCGGCGGCATCGGCGAGCACTTCGGCGTCAACCGGGCCGACGTCGATCTGTGGATGGGCACCTTGAGCAAGAGCTTCGCCTCCTGCGGCGGCTACGTGGCCGGCAGCAAGCAGCTGGTGCAGTTCCTCAAGTACAGCGCGGGCGGGTTCGTCTACAGCGTGGGCATCTCGCCGGCCAACGCGGCGGCGGCGCTGGAGGCCATCAAGCAGCTGGAGGCGCACCCCGAGAAGGTGGTGCGGCTGCACGAGCGGGCAGCGCTCTTCGTCAAGCTGGCACGCGAGAAGGGCATCGACACCGGCTTCTCCTCCGGCAGCGCGGTGGTTCCGGCCATCCTCGGCAATTCGCTGCACGCCCTTCAAGTCAGCGACGCGCTCAAGCAGCGCGGCATCAACGTGCAGCCCATCCTCTACCCGGCGGTGGAGGAGACGGCGGCCCGCCTGCGCTTCTTCTGCACGGCGACCCACACCGAGCAGCAGATCCGCGAAACCGTCCAGGTGCTGGCCGAGGAGATCGCCAGGGCCCGCGCCGACTCCGGCGACTCCGCCACCGGCACCGTCTAGAACGGGGCACGTGCTCGAGCACCAGCACGAGGACGATCAGTCATGCCGTATCAGTGGGGATGGCGTGCTGGGGGTGGCGAGGAGGAGTTGGGAAGAGGCGCGGGTGGCGGCGACGTAGAGCGCGCGGCGTGCCTCCAGCGTGTCCGCGTAGCGGCCCGCGGCCACGTCCGGGATCACGACGTGGTCGAACTCCAGGCCCTTCACCTCCGGCACGCAGGTGACCTGCGCGCCCGGGCCGAAAGTAAATGCCCCCTCCAGCGCCAGATGCGCCGGCAGCACCATCCTGGCCACGCGGGCCAGGAGCGCCGCCGCCTGCGGGGTGCGGCAGATGACGGCGGACGCCGCGGTGGGATCCTCCGCGTCGAGCTCGCGCAGCGCTTCCACCAGCCACGCCGCCAGGTGGCATTCGTCGTGGAAACGCGCCAGCGGAAAGGCCGCCGCGCCCGCCGGCTCGCGCAGCGCGCGTGCGAAGGCGGTGACTTCCGGCGGGCATCGGTAGCTCACCTCCAGCACCGCCTTCCGGTGCTGCGCGGCGCCCAGCTCGAGCATGGTCTGGTCCCAGCCGCGGAAATCCACCGTCTCGTCGACCTGCTGCGCGGAGTCGCCCGCGACGATCAGCGTGCCGCCGCGCGAGACGCAGCGACCCAGCAGGGAAAGCTCCAGCGGTGAGAGCTCCTGCGCCTCGTCGACGAGCAGGCAATGGTAGCGGCTGGGCGAGGCGGGCGCGACGCCGGCGTTCTTCGCCCGCAGTCGCTCCAGCTCGAAGATGACCGCGTAATCCTCCACGTCCACCGTCTCGGCGTTCCCGGTGGGCGTGCCTTCGTCGATAGTGCGGCCGTCCACCGCCACCAGCCGGTCGGCGTCGACGTAGGCGTATTCGCGCTCGGTGCTCTGGGTGAACTGGACCCGGGTGTGCTCCACCACCTGCCCCGCCGACGCCGGCAGCGCGGCGCGCATCTCCACCTCGTCCA
Source organism: Myxococcales bacterium (assembly GCA_035655715.1). GTDB lineage: Bacteria > Myxococcota > Myxococcia > Myxococcales > 40CM-4-68-19 > 40CM-4-68-19. The sequence continues at coordinate 2,304 of DASRTX010000621.1, forward strand.
TCAGCGGGCGGTCGCCGTAGAGCGCGTGCAGGTCCTCGCGCGTCGCCAGGCGGGCACGGCGGCCGCCTTCGTTCTCGGGCGCCGCCGGCGGTCGGCGAGCGATGGCCTCCAGCGCCACACGCAGCGCCTCGTGGCGCTTGAGGCGCGAGACCAGGGTCGGCGTGTCCTCGCTCTCGCGCCGCCGCAGGTCGGGAAAGACCCGGCGCGCCTGCTTCGAGGCGAACTTGTCCAGCGTCCAGGTCTCGACGTCGTCGAGGCCCAGCCGGTGCAGCAGCGATTCGATCAGCCGGCGCAGCCCTTCGTTGGGCACCACGCACGCGGCGCGGAAGCGCTCGTTCCCCAGAAGCCGCAGCGCGCGGAGCCGGTGGAGGGCCACGGTGGTCTTGCCGCATCCCGCCTCGCCGAGGATGAGCACCGTCTCGCCCGGGGGAAGCTCCACCACCGCGCGCTGCGCTGGATCCAGCTCCACCTCCACCGGCGAGGCAGGCCGCGCCCGCTGCCCGTGCGGTCTCGGCAAGAGGCGCGGCGGCAGAGGGGGCGTATGGGGAATCCAGCGGCCGTCCAGCCGCCGCAGCGCTCCTTGCGGCCATTGCAGCTCTTGAAGCTCGCCGTCCTCGAAGCGGACCAGGTTGCGCCGCAGGACCTTGCCAGCCAGCTTGCGGTCGCCGAGATCGATCTCGTACTCCTCGCCCTCCGCGTAGGCGAAGAACACCTCGGCCAGCGGCGCGGTGCGCCAGTCCAGGATGGTGAGGCCCTCGCCGCGGCGGAACACGGCGCCGAGCAGGAAGTCGCTCTCGCGGCCGTCGGCGTAGCGCAGCCGGATGTGCGCGGAGTACGGCGCCTTGCTCTGCGGCAGGAGGACCCGGGCGCGCGCCAGGATCTCCAGCTGCTCTTCCAGCCGCGTCACGAAATTCGGGGACACGATACGTAATTGATCCGACTCCATCGGATGGATTCCGTATCGTGTCCCCGAATTACTTCAGGCCGCGGTAGACGAAGGCGGTGCCGAAAGTGAGCGGATGCGCCTCCACGGCGGTGAAGGAAGCCGCCTCCCGCATGAGATCCAGGAAGCTCTCGCCGGCGGGAAAGGCGGCCGCGGTGCGCGGCAGGTACTCGTACGCGGCGCGGTTCCCGGTGAGCAGCCCGCCCACCACCGGCATCACGCCGCGGCTGTAGGCGCGGAAGAGCGCGCCGAAAGGGCCGCGCGGCTGGCCGAACTCGAGCACCACCACTGTGCCTCCCGGCCGCACCACCCGCGCCAACTCGCGCAGGCAGCGCACCGGATCGTCCACGTTGCGGATGCCGAAGGCGATGGAAGCGACGTCGAAGCGGCCGTCGGGATACGGCAGGGCCAGCGCGTCGGCGACGGCGAACTGCACCTCGAGCCCCGCGCGGGCAGCCTTGGCCGGACCTGCGGCCAGCATCTCCGCGCAGAAATCGGTGCCGATCACCTCTCCGGAAGGCCCCACGGCGCGCTTGAACTCCAGCGCCAGGTCGCCGGTGCCGGTGGCGCAGTCGAGCACGCGCTGGCCCGGACGCGCCTGCGCGATGCGCACCGTCGCGCGCCGCCAGCCCTTGTGGACCCCCAGCGAGAGCACCTCGTTGGCCGTGTCGTAGCGCCGCGCGATGGAGGCGAACATGTCGCGGACTTCGGCGCTCATCGGCCCACCGCCCGCCTGCGCAGGACAGGTCGCCACAGCTCGCGTCCCACCGCTTCGAGCACCGGCGAAAGGCGCGCCATGAGATCGCGCAGATCCTCCGGCAGGAGCGCCTGCGCGCCGTCGCAGAGCGCCTCCCCGGGCCGTGGATGGACCTCGACCAACAGGCCGTCGGCGCCGGCCGCTGCCGCCGCCAGGCTGAGCGGCACCACCAGCTCGCGGCGACCGGTGGCGTGCGAGGGATCGACGATCACCGGCAGGTGCGTGCGCTGCTTGGCGATCACCACCGCCGACAGATCCAGCG
>DASRTX010000622.1:0-4018 GCA_035655715.1 Myxococcales bacterium
GGGCGGAGAGGGCGACGAAGCCCAGCGTGCGCAGGTCGTGCGAGAGCCCCGAAGTCACCTCGTGGGCAACCTCGCCAGCACGCCCCAGGTGGAAGAGCACCGACCCGCCGATGATCACGATGTGCGTGACCAGGAAGGTGAGGAACACCGGCACCAGCGTGCGCACCGATTCCTTCACGCCGCGCAGGTTCATCAGCGTGAGCAGCACGATGACGGCGAAGGCGACCGGCAGCTTGAGCCAGTGCGTGCCGGCGGGAAGGCTGGAGAAGGCCGCGTCGGCGCCGGAGGCGATGGACACCGAGATGGTGAGGACGTAGTCGACCAGCAGCGCCGAGCCGGAGATCAAGCCGAACTTCGGCCCCAGGAGCCGGGTGGCGACCACGTAGCCGCCGCCGCCGAAGGGAAAGTGCTCGATGATCTTCGAGTAGGCGGCGGCGATGATCACCACCGTGAAGCCGGTGAGCAGCGCCAGAAAGACGGCGAGGTACTGGTGCTCGCCCAGGTTCTTGAACGCCTCTTCCGGTCCGTAGGCGGACGAGGAGAGCCCGTCCGCCCCCAGCCCCACCCAGGCGAGGAACGCCGCCAGCGTCAGCGTGTGGAAGAGCTGCGGATCTTCGACGTTCTTCGGTTTGCCGAGGACGAGCCGGCGCAGCCTGCCGCGGTCGAGGGCGGGCGCCTGTTCGGCCGGCTCTGGGCCAGGGTCCATTTGGAAGGGCTGTTCGTTAACCGGCGCCGCCTCGCGCCGCATGCGTCGAAGGTCGTACCGCTACTCCAGCACACGGACCGGCAGCACCACCATGGCGTGTCCGGCGAACTGCAGCCGGCGCTGGATCTGGTACGCGGTCTCGTTGTGCAGCAGGCGGTCCCACCACTTCTCCTGCTCGAAGATCAGCTTGCCGGAGAAGAAGATGCTGCGCTCGTACTCCTTCGCGACCTCGGAGGCGAGCCGCTCGCACCCGGTAATGGCCTCGGTGCCCATCGCCATGCGGTAGTCGGCGGGGATGCCCATGCCGCGCGCCAGGTCCACATACTTGAGCAGCGCCTCCTCGGTCTGCTCGCGGACCTGGTCCACCTCCTCGACACCCTGGAAAGTGGCGCTGTCGATCACGCCCACCGACATGAACACCACGTTGGCGAAGTAGCGCGGAAAGAGTTTCATGACGGTGAGCAGCGAGTGGATGCCCAGGCCGGAGAAGCTGCCCACCAGCAGCACCGCGGTGGGCTTCTTCTTCTGGATCTCCAGCACCTTGGTGGGCGGTCCCACCGGCAGCGCGGTGAGGATCTGGTCCAGCCGCTTCAGCCTGCCGAACACGCCGTTGTAGTGCCGCTTGATCAAGAGGCACACCGCAACCACCGCGCCCGTGATCACCACGGTGAGCCAGGCGCCCTCGGTGAACTTCTCGAACAGGTTCACCACCAGGATGAAGGCGCAGAGCACGAAGCAGACCACGGCGATGACCATGGGCTGCCGCCATTGGCGGTGCCGGGCGCGCGTCTCCTTGCGCCGCCAGTATTTGATCATGCCCAGCTGGCTGAGCGAGAAGGTGACGAACACGTTGATGGCGTACATCACCACCAGCGCGTCCACCGACCCGCGCGTGTAGAGCAGCATGAGGAAGCTGGCGCCGCCCATCAGGAGCACGCCGTTCTGCATGGTGAGGCGGTCGCTCAGCGCGGAGAAGCGATGGGGCAGGAACGAGTCGTGCGCCAGGTTGGCCATCACGCGCGGGCCGGCGATGAATCCCGCCTGTGCCGCCACGAAGAGGAGCAGCGCCTCCGAGGCGATGGTGACCACGACGTACCAGTGCCCCAGCGGCAAGGGTCCGAGGTGGACGCCGCCCGCCAGCATCTCGGCCAGCGTGTAGTTCATCGTCTTGCCGGCGACGGGACTCACGCCCATCAAGAGATAGGCGAGGATGATGCCGCCGGCGGTGATGGCCAGGCTGGTGGACATGTAGACCATGGTCCGCTTGCCGGTGAGGACGCGCGGCTCGCGCATGATCGAGAGGCCGTTGGAGACCGCTTCGATGCCGGTGTACGTGCCGGCTCCCAGCGAGTAGGCGCGCAGGAAGAGCAGGGCCAGCGCGAAGAACCCCATGGTGCCCAGATCGTGCGAGAGCCCCGTGCCCACCTGGCGGGCGACGTCGTCCGCGCGCCCCAGATGGAAGCCGACGCTCCCGCCGATGAGGATGACGTGGGTGACGAGGAAGGTGACGAAGATGGGCAAAAGGACGCGGATCGATTCCTTTACGCCGCGCAGGTTGAGGATGGTGAGCAGGGCGATGGCCACGAGCTCTACGGGCAGCTTCCAGCTGTGCCACTCGGGCGGGAAGTTGCTGAAGATGGCCTCGCCGCCCGCGGCCACCGAGGTGGTGCAGGTGAGCACGTAGTCGATGAGCAGCGCCGCGCCGGAGACCACGCCGGCGTTCGGGCCCAGCAGGCGGGAGGCGACGATGTACCCGCCGCCGCCGAAGGGAAAGTGCTCGATGATCTTGTCGTACGCGGCGGAGATGACGAAGACGGTGACGGCCGTGGCCAGCGCCAGGAAGATGGCCAGGTACTGGTGCTGGCCCAGGTTCTTGAAGGCCTCCTCCGGACCGTAGGAGCTGGAGGAGAGCCCGTCCGCGCCCAGCCCCACCCAGGCCAGGAACGCAGCCAGCGAGAGCGCGTGGAAGAGCTGCGGGTCCTGGATGTCCTTGGGGCCGCCCAGCAGCATCCGCTTGAAGCGCTGCCAGCGCGTCTTCGGCGGCTGGGGAGCTTCGGGTCCGGGTGGCGGAACGCTACTCGGGCCCGGGTCGGGCGCGGGCTGCTCCATAGGAAGCCATTGGTCCTAACACGAAATGTGCGCCCAAGCGGTCAGCGCGGTGCCGGCAGCGCGGAAAGCGGCGTCTTTTCGATGGCTTGGCGCACCAGGCGGGCAAGCGCGCGCGCGTAGAGGCGGCAGTCGTTGATGGCGGTGGCCACCTCGTAGTGCTCGATGCCGGCGGCGTGGGCGATGCCGGCCAACAGGATCCGCTGCTCGTGCAGCGTTTCGATGTGGTCGGAGACGAAGGCCACCGGCACCACCAGCACCTCGCGCACGCCCTGGTGCGCCAGCTCCGGCAGGTGCTCCGCCGTCGCCGGGGTGAGCCACTTCACCGGTCCCACCTTGCTCTGATAGCTGAGCGACCACGGCTGTCCGGCGGGGAGCCGCTGCAGCACTCCTTCGACGGTCTGGCGGATCTCGCGCTGGTAGGGATCGCCGCGGCGGATCAGGCTCTGTGGGACCCCATGCGCGCTGAAGAGCACGTGCACGCGCGCCGGCTGCGGGAACCGGCGCAGCGCCTCGCGCACGGTGCTGGTGAGGGCGTCGAGATACCCAGGGTCGGCTGGATACCGATCCACCTCCGCGAGCGGCATCCCCAGGGCGGCCTTGCGCAGGTCGAAGAACGCCGACTCGGTGGTGGCCGAGCACCACTGCGGATAGAGCGACACGCCGACCAGCCGCGCGCAGCCGTCCGCGCGGGCCTGCTCCACGGCCTCGCGGATGAACGGCGTCCAGGCCGAGAAGGCCACGTAGCAGCGGAACCCGGGACCCAGCTCCTCTTCCAGCCGCCGCGCCTGGGCTTCGGTGAGGGGCCGGATGGGAGAGCGGCCGCCGATCTCGGCGTAGAGCCGCCGCGCGTGGGGGGCGCGCCGCTTCGCCACCAGCTTCGCGAACCACCGCCGCAGCGGCCCTTTGAGGAGCGGGATGCGGATGAGGAACGGATCGCGGAAGAGGTTCTCGAGGTAGGGCTGCACCGCATCGAGCGAGTCGGGGCCGCCGAGGTTGAGCAGCAGCACGCCGGTGTGGGGAGGGGCGGGGCGGGCGCGAAGGGGAATCACGGGCCGCTTCTTAGCAGGTGATCCCGGGCGCTCCTACCGCCGAGCGATCAGCGAACGCCGGCGTCCTGCTGCGTCCCGCCGACTTGAGGTCCGGCGCCCACGTCGGGACCGGAGCGCACCGTCGGACCGTCGCCCACGGCGGGGCCGGCGGTGA
>DASRTX010000623.1:0-5817 GCA_035655715.1 Myxococcales bacterium
CCCGCCAGCACCAGCGTGCGCACGCCTTCGAGGAAGACCGCAACCCACTCGGGGAAGTAGGGAAGCCGATCGACCGCCGGCAGGTCGGGCCCGCGTTCGAAGCGGGCGGGGAAGCATTCGGAGAAGAGATGGCAGCCGGTCGCCTGCGCGATCCGCCCCGCCGCCCTCTGGCCGCGCGCCGAGAGCGCCTTGCCCCCGAGCGCGATGGCGGCGCGAGAGTTGACGCGCAGCCGGGCCGCGACCAGCTCCACCGCGTCCGCCGCGACCTGCTGTGGCATCGCCGGGGCGATGGGCTTCTCCGGCCCGGCCGCGTCGCCAGATAGACAGTCGGCCGGCAGGATGAGCGTAGCCACGCCGGCGGGCGTTCCCAAGGAGGCGGCGATGGCCTCCGCCGCGTCCTGCGCCACCTGGCCGGCGCTCTGCGATTGGCGCACCCAGAGCGAGACATTTCTCGCCAGCGAGGCGATGTCCGACGTGAGCGGCGCGTCGGCCGCCTGATGCCAGGTGGCCTGGTCACCTACCAGGTTCACCACCGGCGAGCGCGCGCGCCGCGCGTTGTGCAGGTTGGCGATGGCGTTGGCGAGCCCAGGTCCCAGGTGGAAGAGGGCTAATGCGGGCCGGCCGGTCATGCGCGCGTAGCCGTCGGCCGCGCCGCTGCACACGCCTTCGAAGAGGCCCAGCACCGCGCGGACCGACGGAACGGCGTCGAGTGCCGCGACCAGAGACATCTCCGTCGTGCCGGGGTTGGCGAAGCAGGCGTCGATGCCCGCAGCCGCTGCCGTCTTCAGCAAAGCCTCCGCGCCTGTCATCGCCCGCTCCCGGTTCGTCCCGCTGAATAGCCGGGCTGGAGCGCGCACGCAAAAGACACCCGAGCTTTCATTCGGTGGGGCAGTTCCGATACGCTCCGCCTCCGCCGGCGCGTTTGCGGTATTGCGTTTCGCACCGCAAAACGCGCCCTGGAGGAGGGCCCCATGCGCAACGCAGGCTTGCCGAGGTTGCTCCGCGTTTTCTTCCTTGCGTCCGCTCTCGCCGCTACGGCCGCCGCGGCGGATCCCAAAGGCCGGGTCGTCGAGACGGCCGAGGGGCCCGTTCGCGGGGTGCGCACAGGGGCCGTGGACACGTTCCTCGGCATCCCCTACGCCGCTGCTCCGGTGGGCGACCTCCGCTGGCGGCCGCCGCAACCGCATCCGCGCTGGAAGGGCGTGCGCGACGCCGGCGCCTTCGCCAGCCACTGCCCGCAGGGCCCATCGCCCTTCGGCCTCGCCAGCGCCACGGAGGACTGCCTCTTCCTCAACGTGTTCACGCCGGCGCACGGCGACGGCGCCCGGGACGACGAGGAAGGCGATGACGACGAAGACGGGCGGTTGCCGGTGATGGTCTGGATCCACGGCGGCGCGCTCCTGGTGGGGGAGAGCGACGACTACGATCCCGCGCGGCTGGTGAAGCAAGGCGTCGTCGTCGTCACCGTGAACTACCGACTGGGCGTGCTGGGGTTCCTGGCGCACCCTGCGTTGACCGCGGAGTCGCCGGACCACGCCTCCGGCAACTACGGGTTGATGGACCAGCAGGCGGCGCTGCGCTGGGTGCAGCGCAACATCGCCCGGTTCGGTGGAGATCCGCGCCGGGTGACGCTCTTCGGGGAGTCCGCGGGCGGCCTCAGCGTCCACTCGCAGCTCGCGTCGCCGCTTGCTGCCGGACTGTTCCACCGCGCCATCGTCGAGAGCGGAGCGTACGCGCTCAACCAGCCGTCGCTGGCGCAGGCGGAGGCGCTGGGGACCGCGGTCTCCGGCTTGGCAGGCTGCACGGATCAGAGCGCAGCCTGTTTGCGCGCCGCGCCGGTTGCGACGTTGCTCGCGGCGCTCGCCGCCACCAGGACGGCGACCGTGATCCCTGACGTGGACGGCAAGGTGCTCACGCAGACCGTGGCGGCCGCATTCACCTCGGGCCAGTTCAACCGCATGCCGGTGATCGAGGGGTCCAACCACGACGAGTGGCGACTGTTCGTCGCGCTCAACATAGAGCTCGTGACCGGGCCGCTCCTGCCCGCGCAATACACCGGAGCCATCGCCGCCACGCTCGGAGTTCCACTGGCCACCGCGGCGGCGCTCGGATCCTTCTATCCGCTGGTGGCCTTCCCCAGTCCGGGCCTGGCGCTCTCCGCGCTGGGCACCGATGCCATCTTTGCCTGCAACTCGCGAAAGGCGGCCCGGCTGATGTCGCCGCTCGTGCCGACCTACGCGTACGAGTTCAACGACGAGAACGCGCCGCAGTTGTTCCTGCCACCGGTGAGCTTCCCGTACGGAGCAGCGCATGCTTCCGAGATCCAGTACCTGTTCGACCTGCGCTCCGTGGTCCCCGCGCCGCCGCTGACCGCCGACCAGCAGCGGCTTTCGGCGGCGATGGTGGCCTACTGGACCAACTTCGCGCGCACCGGCAACCCGAACTGGCTGGGAACGCCGTTGTGGCCCAGATACGATCGGACCAGCGACACAATCCAGTCCCTCGCACCACCGACATCCGCGGTGGAGACGCGCTTCGCCACCGACCACAAGTGCGCCATCTGGGCACCGTCGCCCTGAGCGGCAGCGACACCTCGCTAGTCGTGCGCCTGCGCCACCAACATGGATCGCAGGTTCCCGATCAGCGCCAGCAGCCGCGGCCCGATCTCGCGTCGCAACATCTCGGGCGCGAGCTGGAACGCCGCCCCGCTGCAACCGATCACAAGCGGCCCCGTGCCGTCTCCCGGGTCGAGCGGCGCCGCCACCGCGTTCACCTCGGGCCGCCAGTCGCCCAGGGCGAGGCAGAACCCGTACTGCTCGTAGTCGCGAAACGCCTCCTCGAAGCGGCGCCGCGCCACCGGCCAGTCCGCAGGGTTGCGCGCCCGGATCCGGTCGAGCAGCGGCTTCCGCTTCTCCGCCGGCAGCGCGCAGGCAAACGCGCGCCCCAGGGAGGTGGTGGCCACCGGGACGCGAGATCCGATGTCGATGACGAAGACGGCGGAGTGCCAGTAGCTGTCCACCACCTGCATGTGCACGCCGTCATTGATGGCCAGGTGCACCGAGGCGTTGGTCTGCTGCGAGAGCGCGTGCAAGAGCGGCCGCGCGGTGCGCCGGATGTCCATCTGCGAGAGCGCCGAGTACCCGAGGCTCACCGCCGCGCTGCCCAGCGTGTATTTGCGCAGCGACTGCGAGTGCCGCAGGAAGCCCAGCTGCGTCAGCGTGAAGGTCAGCCGTGATACGGTGGGCCTTGCCAGCCCGGTGCGCGCAGCGATCTCCTGGTTGGCGAGCCACCGATCGCGGGGGCCGAAGCAGCGCACCACGTCGAGCCCGCGACCGAGCGCGCTGATGAACCTCCGGTCTTCCTGGCTTGCCAGCTCGTTTTTCGCCGTGTTACGCCGGATGCGCGGCACGGAATACAGTTTCGCATCGCGGAATCCGCCGCGCAAGGAGCAGGGCGTCATGGACCTGGCCTTCACCCCGGAAGAGCTCGCCTTCCGCGACGAGGTGCGCGCGTTCCTCGAGGCCAGCTTGCCCGCCGCGACCCGGCGGAAGGTGCTCGAAGGCCACGAGGTGTCCCGGGAGGAGACCCGCCAATGGCAACGGATCCTCTTCGAGCGCGGTTGGGGCGGGCCCAACTGGCCAAGGGAGTTCGGCGGCACGGGCTGGGATCCGGTCCGCCAGTCCATCTTCGAGGAGGAGAGCGCCGCCGCGGGCGCGCCGCGCCTCTTGCCCTTCGGCCTCAAGATGGTGGGCCCCGTGATCATGCGCTTCGGAAACGCGGCGCAGCAGAAGCGCTTCTTGCCCCGCATCCTCTCCGGCGAGGACTGGTGGGCGCAGGGCTACTCCGAGCCCGGGTCGGGCTCCGACCTGGCTTCCCTCAAGACCCGCGCCGAGCGCAAGGGCGACCGCTACCTGGTCAACGGCCAGAAGACCTGGATCACGCTGGCGCAGCACGCCGACTGGATCTTCTGCCTGGTGCGCACCGATCCGGCGGCCAAGCAGCAGGCCGGCATCTCCTTCCTCCTCGTCGACATGAGGACGCCCGGGGTGACCGTCCGGCCCATCATGCTCCTCGACGGCAGCCACGAGGTGAACGAGGTCTGGTTCGAGGACGTGGAGGTGCCCGCCGAGAACCTGGTGGGAGAGGAGAACCGCGGCTGGACCTACGCCAAGTTCCTCCTCGGCCACGAGCGCACCAACATCGCCGGCGTCGGCGCGTCCAAGCGCGAGCTGGCGCGGCTGAAGCGCATCGCCTCGCAGGAGCGCAAGAACGGCCGGCCACTCCTGGAGGATCCCGCCTTCGCGGTCGCGCTGGCGCAGGTGGAGATCGACCTGATGGCGCTGGAGATCACCAACCTCCGGGTGATCTCGGCGGAGGCCGAACGGCGCGCGCCCGGCCCGGAGGCGTCGCTGCTCAAGATCAAGGGCACCGAGATCCAGCAGGCCATCTCCGATCTGATGATGCACGCGGTCGGGCCTTACGCGCTCCCCTTCCGCCGCGAGCAAGCGGAGGGCGCCGGCCCCGACTACGCCGCGCCTCTGGCAGCCACCTATCTGAACCTGCGCAAGACGTCGATCTACGGCGGGTCGAACGAGATCCAGAAGAACATCATCGCCCAGACCCTCCTCGGCCTCTAGGAGCTCCCGTGCGGTTCACTCCCACCGCCGAGCAGCAGCAACTCGGTGAAATGGTGCAGCGGTTCCTCGCCGAGCAGTACAGCTTCGAGGCGCGGCGGAAGATCCTCGGATCGCGGGAAGGCTGGAGCCGCGAGCTCTGGTCGAAGCTGGGAGAGCTGGGCCTCCTGGCGCTCCAAGTGCCCGAGGATCACGGCGGCATGGCGCCGGCCGTGGTGGAGACCCTGCTCACCGTCACCGCCATGGGCAAGGCGATGCTGCTCGAGCCCTATCTCTCCTCCGCGATCGTCGGGACCGTGCTGGTCCGCGAGCTGGGGTCGGCGGAGCAGCGCGCGGAATGGCTTCCGGCCATGGCGGCGGGCGAACGGATCGCGGTGCCGGCGCACTTCGAGCCGGAGGCGCGGTACGATCTGAAGAGCGTCAGGACCTCCGGGAAGCGCAGCGGCGGCGACTGGCTGCTCGAGGGCCGCAAGTCAGTGGTCTCGCATGCGCCCGCGGCCGATCTGCTGCTGGTGTCGGCGCGCACTTCCGGCGGCGACGGCGAGCCGGGCGGGATCTCCCTCTTCGCGGTGCCGCGAGACGGCCAGGGAGTGAAGCTCACGCCCTACTCCACCGTCGACGGGTCTCGCGCCGCCGACGTCGCCCTCACCTCTGCCCGCGGCACGCTGGTAGGCGAGGAGGGCCATGCCTTCGACGCGATTTCGACGGCGTTCGATCTGGGCCTCGCCGCGGTCTGCGCGGACGCCGCCGGCGCGCTGCAAGCCACCCTCGACGCCACGGTCGAGTACACGCGCACCCGCAAGCAGTTCGGCGTGCCGATCGCGAAGTTCCAGGTCCTGCAGCACCGGATGGTGGAGATGCTCATCCACGTCGAGCAGGCGCGCTCGATGAGCTACCTGGCCGCCATGCGGGCCGCGGAGCCCCCCAGCCGCGAGCGCCGGCGCGCGCTGTCCGCGGCCAAGGTGGTGATCGGCAATGCTTGCCGATTCGTCGGCCAGCAGGCGGTGCAGCTCCACGGCGGCATGGGCGTGACCGACGAGACCGCCATCAGCCACCTCTTCCGGCGGCTGACCGCGCTGGAGCTGACGCTGGGCGATACGGCGCACCACCTCGAGCGCTTCGTGGCGGCGAGCACGGCGGAGGGCACATGAGCGGCGCGGACTACACGACGCAAGGCGCGGTG
>DASRTX010000624.1:0-3613 GCA_035655715.1 Myxococcales bacterium
TCCGCGGAGAATCGCGATCGTGTCCTCGACCGTCGGTTCCGGCACGTACACGGGCTGGAAGCGACGCTCGAGCGCGGCGTCCTTCTCGATGTGCTTCTGATACTCATTGAGCGTCGTCGCGCCGATAGCGCGCAGCTCGCCGCGCGCGAGCGCGGGCTTGAGCATGTTGCCCGCATCCATCGCGCCTTCGGCGGCGCCGGCGCCCACGATGGTGTGGAGCTCGTCGATGAAGAGGATCACCTGTCCTTCGCTCTCGGTGACCTCCTTGAGCACGGCCTTGAGACGCTCCTCGAACTCGCCGCGGAACTTGGTGCCGGCGATGAGCTGTCCCATGTCGAGCGCGACGATGCGCTTCTCCTTCAGGCCCTCGGGCACGTCGCCGTCGACCACGCGGCGCGCCAGCCCTTCCACGATGGCCGTCTTGCCCACGCCCGGGTCGCCGATCAGCACCGGGTTGTTCTTGGTGCGCCGGGAGAGGACCTGGATGACGCGGCGGATCTCCTCGTCGCGCCCGATCACCGGATCGAGCTTGCCCTTGCGGGCGCGGTCGGTGAGGTCGATGGCGTACTTCTCCAGCGCCCGGTACTGCGACTCGGGATCGTTGGAGGTGATGCGCTGCGAGCCGCGCACCGAAGCCAGCGCCTGCGCGATGCGGTCGCGCGTCGCGCCTACCGATTTGAGCGCGTCGGCGGCCGCGCCGCGCTTTTCGGAGGCGAGGGCGAGCAGGATGTGCTCGGTGGAGACGTATTCGTCCTTGAGCTTGCCGGCTTCCTCCTCCGCCGCGTCGAAAACCCGAAGGCTGCGCTGCGAGAGGTGGCCGCCTTCGCCGCCGTGCACGGAGGGCGTCTTGCGCAGGTCGTTCTCCAGACGCTGCAGCACCAGCCCCGGCTCCGCGCCTACGCGCTGGAGCAGCGGAGGCACCAGCCCGTCCTGTTGCTGGAGCAAGGCCGCGAGGATGTGTTCAGGCAGGATTTCCTGGTGGTCGCGCTTGCGGGCGATCGCCTGGGCTTCCTGAAGCGCCTCCTGCGCTTTGACGGTGAACTTGTCGAGTTTCATGGCCTCCAACGTAAGACAGCGACGCATCGTGGCAAGGCCCGTGCCAAAGGCGTGATATTGCGGGAGCGTGAGCCTGGCAGAGCTGCTGGCGAGCGCCCGGGCGGCGTTCAAGGCGGGCGAAGCGCGCAAAGCCGCGGACCTGTTCGCGCGGGCACAGGCGCTCGCTCCGCGGGACCCCGAGATCCCGCACGAGCGCGGACTGGCGCTGCTGGAAGCGGGCGAAGTGGGACTCGCAGCGCGCGCGCAGGGCGAGGCGCTGGGAGACGACCGCGGGGCGGCAGACGAGCTGCGCCGCTTGCTCGAGCAGCTGGGCCCACAGCCCGCGCTGTCGGCGCGGCTCCTGGGCCTGGAAGCCTCCGCGCAGCGGGCGGCGGCGCGGCGTCTTCTCGGCGCGCCGCCGGCCCGGCTCGGCCACAGCCCTTTGGTCGGCACCGCCTTCGTCCGGAGCGACCCGCTGCGCTTCCACGCGCCCTTCGCGGAGCTCAGCGCCGCGGTCCAAGGCGGGGCCATCGCCCGGCTGGACCTGGTCTTCGCATCGATGGATGCGTCGATGGCGCGCAGCGACCTGAGCTACGGCGGCACCACCGAGGACGAGCACGGCCGCCGCGTCCCGCTGGACGAATTCTCCGCCGCCGCCATCGTCTTCCTCAGCGAATCGCTGGGCGTCGAGCCCATCCGGGCGCGCCGCCTGCTCTCGTTCCTGCTCACGGAAGAATGCGGCACGGGCCCGCACCGGCTCGCGGGCGCCCAGCTGGGCTGGACCATCGCGGGCGGCAACGGCACCCGCCAATACGGCCTCTACACGGCAGCCTGAAATTCGGGGACACGATACGATCAATTCCGTATCGTGTCCCCGAATTAGCCTTTCTTGGAGACTTGCACGTACAGCATGCGCAGGTCGAAGAGCATGTTCTCCAGGAAGCGCGCCTCCTCGGGGCTGAGATTGCCCCGCGTCTTCTCCTGCAGCATGGCCAGCAGATCGATGCTCTGTTGGGCCATGTCGAAGTCGGGCTTGTCGGGCTTCTTGCCGGAGGTGGGGTCGGGCGCCTCGCCCAGGTGCACGATGGCGCTGGAGCCCAACGAGAGCACCAGGGCGTTGAAGTCGAGGGCAGGGGCTTTCTTCTCTTCGGAGGAGGGCATCGGGCTCACCCCAGGTCGAACGCAAACTCCTGCAACCGGTACCCGCGCTGCACCAGGATCACAGCCTGGCCGCTCTTGCGCGCCTGCGCGATGGCGCTCTGGAACTCTTTCATCGAATCCACCTCGGCGCTGTTGACAGCCACCACCAGGTCGCCCTTCCGCAGGCCCACGCGCGCCGCCGCCGAGTTGCGCTCCACCGACTTCACCGCCAGCACCTGCTTGCGCACGTCGTACCCCGCGTCGCGCGCCTGCTTCACGGACCACTCCGTCACCAAGATGCCGCTGCGCGCCTCGAAGATGTCCATCGCCCGGTCGGCGGTCAGCGGCGCCGCGGTGATGCTGACGTCGAGCTTCTGCTTTCCCCGCACCACGCCCAGGCCCACCTTGGTCCCCACCGGGACGTCGCGGAGCAGGAACCGCAGTTCGTCCGCGTCGCGCACCGGCGAGCCCTCCACCCGCACCACCGCGTCTCCGCGGCGCAGCCCGGCGGTCTGCGCGGGGGACTTCTCCTCGATGCGGGTGACCAGCGCGCCGGCCCTGGTGCCCAGCGCCGCGGCCGCGTCCTTGTCCAGCGGATCGGCGTCGAAGCCCCACCACGCATCGGCCAGCGCGCCGCTCTTCTGCAGCTCGCGGGCCACGCGCAGGGCGCGGTCGATGGGGATGGCAAACCCGATCCCCTGCCCGGTGGCCAGCACCGCCGAGCAAACGCCGATCACGTTGCCGTCGGCGTTGAGCAGCGGCCCGCCGGAGTTGCCGGGGTTGATGGAGGCGTCGGTCTGGATGAAGTCGTAGTAGCTGCGGCCATCGGCGTGGACGGGCCGGTGCAGGGCCGAGACCACCCCGATGCTCACGCTCTGGTTGAGGCCGAAGGGGTTGCCGATGGCGATGGTGGGTTCGCCGAGCAGGAGATCAGACGAGATCCCGAGCGGCGCCGCGGGGAACTTCTTCTCGTCCTGGATCTTCAGCACCGCCAGATCGCCGCCCGGGTCGGTGCCCACCACTTTGGCGGTGTAATCGCTGCCGTCCTCGAAGCTGACCTGGATGCGGGTGCCGCGCGCCACCACGTGGTAATTGGTCAGCACGTAGCCGGCGGGATCGAAGACGAAGCCGGACCCCAGCGAAGTGCGCACCTGGTCGCGCATCCGCCCGCCCCCGAAGAAGAGCTGCCAGGGATCGTCGGCGGCCGACGCGCGCACCACCTCCTGCGCGTTGATGTTGACCACCGCCGGCCGCGCCCGTTCCACCGCCAGGACCAGCGGCGTGCGCCGGGCGGGTCCGGGCCCGGTGGTCAGCGTGGCGAGGACGATCGCGAGAAGCACTTAGCGCGTAGGGCCCAGCTCGCCGTCCGAGGTGAACTCGGTCTCGACGCTGCCAGCCTGGTCGGCCAGGTCCGCGAGCGACTTGAGGTGCCGGGCAT
>DASRTX010000625.1:0-11698 GCA_035655715.1 Myxococcales bacterium
CGACTCAATGGATCTCGTTTCTCCTCTTCTGGGGACTCAACATCCTCATCGTCTATCGCGGAATGGGCTTGCTCCGATTGGTGGAGAACTGGGCCGCGCCCTTCGTGCTGGTGATGACCGCGGCGCTGGTCTGGTGGGCCATCGATCGCGCCCACGGCCTGGGACCCATCCTCGCTCAGCCCGGCAAGCTCCACGGCCCGGCGTATTGGAGCGCCTTCTGGCCCGCGCTGACGGCGATGGTGGGCTACTGGGCCACGCTCAGCCTCAACATGCCCGACTTCACCCGCTTCGGGCGGTCGCAACGCGAGCAGGCCTTCGGCCAGATCGTCGCGCTCCCCACCACCATGACGCTGTTCGCCGGCATGGGCGTGGTGATCACCAGCGCCACCGCCATCATCTACGGCAAGGAGATCTGGGATCCGGTGGCGCTGGTGGGCCACTTCGAGAGCCGCGCGCTGGTCGCGGTGGCCATGTTCACCATCGTGGTCGCGACGCTCTCGGTGAACATCGCCGCCAACGTGGTCTCGCCCGCCAACGACTTCTCCAACGCCTTTCCGCGCTTCATCCGCTTCAGCACCGGGGGCCTCATCACCGGGGTGATCGGGATCGCCATGCAGCCGTGGCGATTGCTGGAGAGTGGCGATCGCTACATCGGCTGGCTGGTCACGCTGAGCGGCGGAATGGGCACCGTGGCCGGCGTGCTCATCGCCGACTACTGGCTGCTGCGGCGGCGCAAGCTGCACCTCGAGGACCTCTATCTGCCCAAGGGGCGCTACAGCTATCGCGGCGGCTGGAACAGCCGGGCGGTGGTGGCCACCGCCATCGGCTGCTTCCTGGCGTGGGGCGGCCTCGCCATCCCGCCGCTCGCGCCGCTGCTGGACTACGGCTGGTTCGTGGGCGCGTTCGGCGCGGCGCTCTCGTACCTCGTCGCGCAGCGCTGGTTTGCCCCCAAGCAGCAAGTCGAGGTGAGCCCGGCGTGAAGCTGCTGCTTGCGTTGCTCCTCGCCGCGCCCGGGCTCGCGCGCGTGAAGGCGCAGGGCGAGATCCGCTGGGCGGGGGATCTCCAGGGCGGCGAGCCCTACGTTTTTCGCGATCCGCGCGATCCGGACGTGCTGGTGGGCTTCGAGGTGGAACTGGCGCGCGCGCTGGCGGCGAAGCTCGGGCTGCGCGAGCGGTTCGTGCAGAACGACTGGTCCAACCTGGTGCCGTCGCTGGAGCGCGGGGACTTCGACCTGATCCTCAACGGCCTGGAAGATACCCAGGCGCTGCGCGGCCGCATCTTGCTCTCGCGCCCGTACTTCGCCTTCGCCGAGCAGCTGGTGGTGCGGCGGGGTTTCGCGCTCCGCTCGCTGGATGCGCTGCGCGGCCATCGCGTGGGGACGTTGTCGTCGTCGCTTTCGCACCAGATCCTGCGCGGGCATCCGGGCATCGAGATCGTGCTCTACGGCGGCCAGGAGGAGCCGTATCGCGATCTCTCGTTGGGCCGCACCGATGCAGTGCTGCTCGATTCGGTGATCGCGGCGCGCTACGGCCTCACCAACCCGGATCTGGAGCTGGCCGACGCCGACGTGGCCCGAGGCACGTACGTGGTCGGCCTGCGCAAGGGCGACGAGGATCTGCTCAACGCGGTCGACGCCGCGCTCTCCGAACTGGACGCCAGAGGCGAGCTGCAACGCATCTACGCGCGTTGGCACCTGCCCGGGCTGCCGGCGACGGCGGGAGCGGCGGCGGGCCCCGACGAGCCGCCGCGCGCCACCTTCGATCTGGCCCAGGCGTGGCTGTTCCTGCGCGGCGCGGGCGTGACCTTGCTGATCTCGCTCCTGGCGATGGCGCTGGCGGTGCCGCTGGGGCTCGCGCTCGCGCTGGCGCGGCTCTACGGCGGCACGCCGCTGCGCTGGCTGGCGCACGCGTACGTGGAGCTGTTCCGCGGCACGCCGGTGCTGCTGCAGCTCTACATCCTCTACTACGGGCTGGCGCCGGTGGTTCACCTCGATGCGCTCTCCGCCGCCATCCTCGGCCTGGGCCTGAACTACGGCGCCTACGAGGCCGAGGTGCACCGGGCCGCGCTGCAGGCCGTTCCGCCGGGACAGGCAGAGGCCGCCTCCGCGCTGGGGCTCTCGCGCGGCCAGGCGCTCCGTCTGGTGCTCCTGCCGCAGGCGCTGCGCACGGCGCTGCCGGCGATGACCAACGACCTGATCGCCCTGCTCAAGGACAGCTCGCTGGTCTCGGTGATCACGGTGGTGGAGTTGACCAAGCAGATGACCATCACCGCGGTGGACGTGCGCTCGTGGGCGCTGCCCGGCGCGCTCTGCGCGGGGCTCTACTTCGCGATGAGCTACCCGCTGGCCCGCATCGCGGCGCGGCTGGAGGAGCGGCTCGAGTCGATGGGCGAGGAGCCCGTGGTGGTGGCGACGCCATGATCATCTCCGTCACCGGCCTGCACAAGTCGCACGGCGCGCGCCAGGTGCTGCGCGGCATCGACGCCAAGGTGGCGGCGGGGGAGACCATCGCGCTGGTGGGTCCGTCGGGCGGCGGCAAGAGCACCTTCCTGCGCTGCCTCAACGGCCTCAACCCGTTCGACGCGGGCAGCGTACAGATCGCGGGGCTCTCCATCGAGCCGGGCACGCGCCCCGACGCGCCCGCCCTGCTGCCTTTGCGGTCCCGCGTGGGAATGGTCTTCCAGGGCTTCCACCTCTTTCCGCACTTGAGCGTGCTGGAGAACGTCTCCCTCGCCCCGATGCACGTGCGGCGCGAAGGGCGCGAGACGGTGGAGCAGCGGGCGCTCTCGCTGCTGCGGCGCGTGGGCCTGGGCGACCGCGCCAGGGCCCGTCCGGCGCAGCTCTCCGGCGGGCAGCAGCAGCGCGTGGCCATCGCACGGGCGCTGGCCATGGAGCCCGAGGTGTTGCTGCTGGACGAGCCCACCAGCGCCCTCGACCCGGAGATGCGCGGCGAAGTGCTCTCGGTGCTCCGCGATCTGGCCGGCTCCTGCACCATGCTGGTGGTGACGCACGAGATGGCCTTTGCGCGCGGCGTGGCCTCGCGCATCTGGGTCTTTGACGACGGCAAGCTGGTGGAAGACGGCCCCCCTGCCCAGGTCTGCGACAACCCGCGCACCGACCGCGCCCGCGCCTTCTTCAAGGCCGCGTCGTAAGCGTCGACGTGATCGTCGTCGTTGACGTGAACGGCGACGGCGACGTGGCCGTGAACGTCAACCGCTACGACCCCGCGTTCGCCTTCGCATCGAACCTGATCTTCCACACCATCCACAACGCCTCTGCCACGATGCGGCGGCTCATCTTGCTCTTGCCCACGCGCCGATCCACGAAGGTGATGGGAACCTCCACCACCTTGAAGCCGCGGCGCAGCGCGCGGTAGGTGAGCTCGATCTGGAATGCGTACCCGCTGGAGCGCACCGACGCGAGATCCAGCTTCTCCAGCACCACGCGGCGGAAGCACTTGAACCCGCCGGTGAGATCCCGCACCGGGATTCCGAGGATGGTCCGCGCATAGAGGCTGCCGCCGCGGCTCAACAGCCGGCGGCCGAAGCCCCAGTTCACCGTGCCGCCGCCCGGAACGTAGCGACTGCCCAGCGCCACGTCGGCGTCCGCCTCGAGCAGCGCGGGAAGCCTTGCGGGATCGTGCGAGAAATCCGCATCCATCTCCAAAATTCGCCCGTAACCCGCCGCGAGCGCCTGGGCGAAGCCGGCCAGGTAGGCCCGCCCCAGGCCTTCCTTGCGCTGGCGGTGCAGCACGCGCACCCGCGGATCGCGCGCGGCCAGCGCGTCGGCGAGCGCGCCGGTGCCGTCGGGCGAGTTGTCGTCCACCACCAGCACGTCCAGCCGCGGCGACGCCTCGAGGATGCGCGGCACGATCCCGGGCAGGTTCTCCCGCTCGTTGTAGGTGGGCAGCACCACGCAGGCGCGAGCCTCGTTCATCGTGCCTCCAGCAGCGCCACGAGCTCTTCCGCTGCTCGTCGCGCGGCCCCGGGCGAGCCCGCCGGCGCCAGCTCCTCGCGCAGCGCGCGCAATCCTTCCAGCTGTGCCTCCCGCTGCGGCGTCTGGCCCAGGAGCGGGCCCACCGCGTGCGCGATGCGCTCGGCGGTGCACTCCGATTGCAGAAGCTCCGGCACCAGCGCGCGGCCGGCGAGCAGGTTGATCAAGGAGAGAAAGCGCACGCGCACCATCAGCCGGCCGATCAGCCAGGTCGTCCAGCTGGTGCGGTAGACGACCACCAGCGGAGTCAGCGCCAGCGCCGCCTCCAGCGTGGCCGATCCGCTCGCCACGACGGCCGCGGCGGCGCTCGCCAACACCTCGGGGGCGCGGCCCTCTACCAGCTCCACGTCCAGCGGATCGCCCAGCAGCGCGCGGTCGATGGTCGGCGCCACAGGAACGACCAACCGCAGCGCCGGATTCGCCTGCCGCAGCAGCCGCCCCGCAGCGAGCATCACCGGCCAGATGCGGCGGATTTCCTGTCGTCGCGATCCCGGCAAGAGGGCCAGCACGTCGCTGCTGCGCTTCACCGGCGAGGAGCTGCCGCGGTGCGCGTCCGCCAGCGGGTTGCCCACGTAGGTGGCCGCCACGCCGTGCTCCGCATAGAAGCGCGCCTCGAAGGGCAAGATGACCAGCATGCGCGAGACGTCGCGCGCGATCTGCCGCACCCTGTACGTGCGCCAGGCCCACACGCTCGGGCCGATGAAGTACGCCACGGGAATGCGGAGCTCGCGCAGCCGCCTGGCCAATTTCAGATTGAAGTCAGGGCTGTCGATCAAGAGCGCCGCAAGCGGTCGCCGCTCGCGCGCCTCGTCGCGCAGCGCATCCATCGCCTCCAGCACCCGCGGCAGCGCCGGCAGCACCTCGGCGATGCCCATCACCGAGACGTCCTCCGCCCGCACCAGCGCCTCGAATCCGGCGGCGCGCATCCGCGGGCCTCCCGCCCCGAAACAGTGCAGCCCGGGCCGGAGCTCTCGAAGCTCTCGCAGCACCGCCGCCCCATGGAGATCCGCCGACGCCTCCAGCGCCACTACCAGGAGCTGGGGAGTCACTGGAGCTGCTCGAGGTCGAGCCCGATGCCGTCCTTTTCCAGCGCCTGCCGGACAAGGCCCACCAACTCGAGCGCGTCGCGCGGCGGCTGCCCGCGGGAACGGACGACGATGCGCACGTCCTTGGGCTCGGCGAACGGATACATCTCCCGCATCCGGCCGTCGAGGACGAAGCTGGCGTAGGCGTTCAGCTTCTCTTGCAGCAGCCAGACCGCGCGCGGCAGCAGCCACTCGCCGCGCTCCACCTCGAGATAGAGCCGGATCTCGCGCTCGCCCTTCTCCTTGCGGATCTCGTCCACGGAGTCGAGGGTGGCGAGCACTTCAGATTCCTTCCACGGCCAGGCCCGTGCGATCCGCCGCCGCCGCCAGCTCGTCGCGGTCGAGCACGAGCGTCGCCCCCGCCTCGATGGCCAGCGCCGCGCAGCCAGCGGCGGCGCAGGCCTCGACGGTTCGCGGACCGACCGCCGGCGCGTCGAAGCGCTCGTCCTGCTGGGGCTTGCGCGCCTTCACCACCACCGCGCCCTTGCCCAGGGCGCCGCCGCGCGCGATGCACGCGTCGGTGCCTTCCACCGCCTCCACCGCCAGCACCACGCCGCGCTTCACCACCACCGTCTGCCCGATGTCCGCGGCACCCAGCGTCCGCGCCGCCAGCAGCCCGGTCCGGGCGTCGGCGCGCTGCTCCTCGCTCAGCTTGCGCTTGCCATAGGGACCGCGCGCCGCCAGCAAGTCCGGCACCAGCGGCAGCGGCGAGACGATGCGCACGCCCTCCTCTTCCAGCACGGCGGCGATGGCGCGCAGCGCGGCGTCGTCGCCGAAGCTGCGCAGGCGCGCCAGCACTTTCAGCGCCAGCCAGTCGGGCCGCACGTCGAAGAGCCTGGGCTTCTTGATGCCGCCGCAGAGCACCGCCTCCGCGCAGCCCGCTCCGCGCAGCACCTCGGCGATGCGGCCCAGCTGCCCCACCTTGACCCAGGCAGCGGCGGGCATCGCGGGGTCCGTCTCTCCTTCGAGCGCCACCGCCACCACGCTGCGCCCGGCGCGGGTGGCCGCTTCCGCGAAGAGCACCGGCAAGCGCCCCGAGCCTGCGATGAGGCCGATGGGCGCGCCGGCACCGCTCACCGCGCGATGCCCCGCTGCGTACCTTCGAGAAAGGCGACGAAGTGATCGATCTCGGGATTGCCGCCGTACTCTGCCTTGACGTGCGCCACCGCCTCGCGCAGCCCCATCTTGCTGCGGAAGACGATCTTGTACGCGGCCTTCACCCGCGCTTGCGCGTGCTCGTCGAAGCGCGCGCGGGTCAGGCCCACGGCGTTGATGCCCACCACCTCGGCGCGGTCGCCCTGCACGGTGAGGTAGGGCGGCACGTCCTGCGTCACCATCGCGCCGCCGCTGACGAAGACGAGCCGCCCGATGCGGGTGAACTGGTGCACCGCCGCCAGCCCTCCGAAGATGACGTGGTCCTCCACCACCACGTGCCCCGCCAGCGCCACCGAGTTGGCGAGGATGCAGCCATCGCCCAGCTGGACGTCGTGCGCGACGTGGCTGTTGGCCATGAGCAGGCAGCGGTTCGCGACGCGGGTCACGCCGCCGCCGCCCGCGGTGCCGATGTGCACCGTGGCGAACTCGCGGATCTGGTTGCCGTCGCCGATCTCCAGGCGCGTCGCCTCGCCCGCGTACTTGAGGTCCTGGGGAATGGCGCCCACCGAGGCGAACTGGAAGATCACGTTCCCCTGCCCGATGGTGGTATCGCCCTCGATCACCGCGTGCGGGCCCACCCTCGTCCGGGCCCCGATCTTCACCTTGGGCCCGATCACCACGTACGGGCCCACCTCCACGCTGCCGTCGAGCTCCGCGTGCCTGTCCACCACCGCCGTCGAATGGATCGCCATCAATCCTTCCTGTCCGCGATCATCGCCATCATCTGCGCCTCGCTGGCCGGCTGGCCGTCGACTTTCGCCTCTCCTGCCAGGCGCCAGATGGCGCCCTTCTGCCGCTCGATGCGCACGTGCAGGTCGAGCCGGTCGCCCGGCACCACCGGCCGGCGGAACTTCACCTTGTCGAAGGACATGAGGTAGATGACCTTCTGCGAGGGATCGAACGGCGCGCCTTCGTACGCGAGCAGCGCGCCGGCCTGCGCCATGGCCTCCAGCTGCAGCACCCCGGGCATCACCGGCTTGCCGGGGAAGTGGCCCTGGAAGAACTCCTCGTTGAAGGTCACGTTCTTGTAGGCGTGGATGCGCTGGCCCGCGACGACCTCCACCACGCGGTCCACCAGGAGGAACGGGTAGCGGTGCGGCAGCGCCGACAGGATCTTCCCGATATCCATCATCACGAGCGGCCTTTCTGTTCGAGCTCCTCGACGCGTTGAGAGAGCCTGCGCACTTCGCGCAGCAGGTCTGCGATCTTGGGCAACGCGGCGGAAAGGCGCAACCAGTCCCGGTGGGGAATGGCGGGCGAACCGGAGACCGTCTCGCCGTCCTCGAGATCACGCGACACCCCGCTCTGCGCGCCCACCCGGGCGCCGTCTCCGATGCGCAGGTGGCCCACCACGCCGACCTGCCCGGCCAGGATCACGCCCTGGCCCAGCTCGGTGGACCCGCTGATTCCGCACTGGGCCACCAGCAGGCTGAGCGGCCCCACCCGCACGTTGTGGGCCACCTGCACCAGGTTGTCGATCTTGGTGCCGCGGCCGATCACCGTCTCGCCCAGCGTGGCGCGATCGATGCACGTGCAGGCGCCCACCTCCACGTCGTCCTCGATGCGCACGATGCCCGCCTGCGGCACCTTGCGGTGCATGGGCCCCGCGCCGTCGCCTTCGAGGTCGAACGCGAAGCCGAATCCGTCGCTGCCGACGACGCAGTTCGGCTGCAGGATCACGCGATCGCCCACGATGCAGCCCTCGCGCACCACCGCCCCGGGCCAGAGGACGCATCCCTCGCCCACGGTGGCGCCGTCGAGCACCCGCGCACCCGCGTGCAGCGTGGTGCGCGCGCCGACCCTCGCTCCGGGCCCCACGTAGGCTCCCGGGGAGACCGCCGCGGTGGCATGCACCTGCGCGGCCTCGTCCACCAGCGCGCCCCGCTGGATGCCGGCCTCGAGCACCAACTCGCGATGGAAGAGCGCGCTGGCCTTGGCGAACGCGACGTAGGGCACCGCCGCGATCACGCGCGCCGCGCCTTCGGGAACGTGCTCGGCGTCCTCGGCGGAGACGATCACCGCCGCCGCGCGCGTGGCGAGGAGCTGCTTGCGGTAGCGCTTGTTGGCGTAGAACGCCAGCTGCCCGGGGCCCGCGCTCTCCAGCGGCGCCACCCCGCGGATGCTCCGCGCGCCGTCGCCGCGAAGCTCGGCGCCGATCCCGCGGGCCAGATCCTCGAGCGACAGCTGCGTGGGTTCCGCGGCCACGGCCAGGCTTACTTCTTGGGAGGAGGCGCCGGCTTCTTCTCGTTGGCGGCCTTGCCCGCCGGCCCGCCGAAGCGCTCGTTGTAGCGGCGCACCACCTCGTTGGTGATGTCGGAGGCGGCGGGCGCGTAGAGCAGCGCGTTCTTGTCGATGACGAAGGTGAAGCTCTCCTTGTCGCTCACCTCGGCCACCACCTGGAGGAGCCGCTTGGAGATGCCCTGCATGGCCTCCTGCTCCTTGCCGGAGAGCTCCTCCTGCATCTGGCCGGCCGCGCTCTGCGCATCGACGAAGGCCTTCTGCAGATCCTCCTGGCGCTTGCGCTTGGCGTCGTCGGAGAGGACCGGAGCCTGCTTGTCGTAGTCGGCCTTCATCTTCTCCAGATCGGCGCGCTTCTTGTTCAGGTCGGCGCGCTTCGCCTCCAGCTCGTGCTGGAGGCGCGCGCGGGCGGTCTTGCCTTCCTCGACCTCCTGCACGGCGCGCTGGACGTCGACGTAGCCGATCTTCATCGACTGGGCGCGGGCTGGAACGGCGAAGAGCAACGGGAGGGCGAAGAGCAGACGGCGCATCAGGGTTCTCCGGAAAGTAGGCGTGCGGACAATACCTTAGAAGAAGTTGCCGATGGTGAATTCAAACAGGTACGCGTCGTCGATGGGCCTTCGCGTCAGCGGAAAACCCACCTCGAAGCGCAGCGGCCCCAGCGGCGAGAACCATCGGATCCCGCCGCCCACGCTATGGAACAGCCCCAGCGGCAGGGTGCCTCCGCGCTGCGAGCTCTCGAAGAAATTCTCCCGGTCGGAGAAGACGTTGCCCGCGTCGTAGAAGACCACGCCGCGCACGCCTGCGCCGCCCAGGATGGGGAACTCGATCTCCCAGTTGGTGATCAGCTCCTTGTTGCCGCCCACCGGGAAATCGATGACGGCGGCGTCCGGCTCACTGGCGGCGGCGATCTTCAGCGTGGGCGAGATGGTGCGCAGCGAGTAGCCGCGGATGGAGTTGATGCCGCCTTCGAAGAACCGCTCGCTGATGGCGATGGGGCGGTTGATGGGGTCGGTGGCGCGGATGTAGCCGAGCGAGATGTTGGTCTTGAAGACCAGGCCCAGCGGCAGCGGCCGGTAGAAGCGCTCGATCAGGCGGTAGCGCTGGAAGAGGTTCTCGCTGCCGAAGATGGAGGAAGCGAACTCCGCCGAGGCGGAGAGCAGATTCCCGCTGGTGGGGAAGAGGCGGTTGTCGCGGCGATCGTAGTTGAAGGAGACGCGCACGCTGGAGGTGCGGCCGGAGGTGAACTGGTTGGCGAGCAGATCCTCGGTGCCGGGCTGCGCCACCACGTTCACCTGCTCCAGGGTGTAGGTGAGGAAGAGCCGCAGGTCCTCCAGCCAGGGCAGCTCGTATCCGGCGGTGAGGGCGCCGCCGTTGGCCTGCCGATCGAAGCCGGAGAAGAGCAGCTCGCTGCGGTACAGATCGACCGAGCCCGTCCACTTGCTGTCCAGCACGTACGGGTCCAGGTAGCTGAGCTGGAAGAGCTGGCGGATGCTGGAGATCTGCAGCGACAGCGAGGCGGTGTGGCCGTAGCCGAGCAGGTTGTTCTGCGCGAGCTGCGCCTGGGCGAAGAAGTTCTCGCCGCCGGTGAAGCCGAAGCCCACCTGGAAGGTGCCGGTGAGCTTCTCCTTCACCGAGACCTCGAGGACCATCTTGTCGTCGGTGCTGCCGCGCTTCTGGTTGATCTCCACGCTGTCGAAGAAGCCCAAGGCGTTGACGCGCGCCTTGGAGTAGCGCACGCCCGAGCCGCTGTAGAGATCGCCCTCGGCGATCTTCAGCTCGCGACGGATGACGCGGTCGCGCGTCTTGGTGTTGCCCACCATCTCGATCTTCTCGATGGTGACCGGCTGCCCCTTCTGGAAGGTGTAGGTCAGGTCGATGATGCGCCTGTCGGCGTCGACTGCGGTGTCCGGCGTGACGTTGGCGTAGGCGTAGCCGCGGTCCTTGTAGACGTCGAGCAGCCGGTTCATGTCGTTCTGCAGCCGCGTCTTGGAGAAGCGCTCGCCGGTGCGGGTGGTGATGAGCGGCAGCAGCTCTTCCTTGGGCACGAGCAGGTCGCCGCTCACGTCGATCTTGCCGACGTCGTACGGCTCGCCCTCGTCGATGGTCATGGTGATGAAGATGTAGCGCTTGTCCGGCGAGAGCTCGATGGCCGGCTTGCCGAACTTCACGTAGATGTAGCCGAGGTCGAAGTAGAGTCCCTGCAGGACGATCTCGTCGCGCTGGAACGCCTCCTCGCGGTAGGTGCCGGTGCCGTTGAGGAAGGAGAAGGGCGACCCCTCCTGCGTGAGCATGGCGTCCTTGAGCTCCGAGTCGCTCAAGGCGTGGTTGCCGACGAAGCGGACCTCCTTGACGGTGATCTTGGCGTGCTCGTTGATCTGGAAGATCACGTTCACTTCGTTGTTGGCGAGCGGGACGATCTTGGGCGTCACCTCAGCGAGGAAGAAGCCCTTCTCCACGTACTTCTCCTGCATCTTCTTGGCAGACTTCCGCACCGCCTCCATGTCGAGGATCTGGAACTGCTTCACCTCGATGGTGTCCTTGAAGTCGTCCTTGGAGAGCTCCTCGTTGCCCTCCAGCTTGATCTCGCGGACCGCGGGCTTCTCGCTCACCAGCACGGTGAGGACGTACCCGGTCATGGGCGGGCGGGCGGCGCTGACGTCGAGCTTGACGTCGTTGAAGTAGCCCATCCGCCAGACGGCCAGCAGGGTGGCCTTGAGCTTCTCCTTGTCGTAGGTGTCGCCGACCTTGAGCGGCAGCACGGTGCGGACCGCATCGCTCTCCACCCGCCGGTTGCCCTGGATGTTGACGGCGCCGATGACGCCGCTGTCCGGCACCTCCGCGGCGGCCTGCGCGGGGGTCTCGCCGGTGGGGATGGTGGGCGCCTCTCCCACCTTCTGGCCCGCCGGCGCCGGCGCGGGCGTGCCGGATTCACCTGCCGCGGGAGACTTCTGCTCCCCGGCGGACGGGCGATGCCCCGGCGCGGCCGGCGGCGGCGCAGGCTTTGGAGCTGCCACTTCGGACGGCGACGGCGCAGGCTGCTGTGCGCGCGCCGCCGCTGCCAGAAGAGTCAGGGTCGCGAGAAGAGATGCGTTCCGCATGGTGCGAGGGCGCGGACCCTAGCCGAATTCCCTCGGAGGGACAACGACAAATCGGCCCTCCGTGCTACGCTTTGCGGCCCATGACCGGCTCGTCCGCCGTCGTGCAATACCGGCTGGTGGCCGCGCTT
>DASRTX010000626.1:0-10389 GCA_035655715.1 Myxococcales bacterium
TCCAGCGCACATCGTATCTGACCGAGGTCGCTTCGGCGCTCGTGTCGACGGTGACCGGCGGCCCCACTTCCCCCACCGTTCCCGACACCTCGTAGACGAAGATCAGGGTGCCGCGCAAAACGTGCAGGGCAGCGTCCGGGGTGCCCTCCCCGGCGAAGCGCGCCAGCACCGAGCCCCCCTTCTCGCCGCTCTGCCACGAGAAGGTGATGCCCCGGGTGACCATGGAGAAGAACCGGTCGAGGTTGCTGAAAATGGGCTCCGGCGACTGCCCGAACAGGGTGAAAGCCATGCGCAGCACCGGCTGGAGCAGGGTCCAGCCCAGCGGCCGCGCGCAGGCGATGCCGCACTCGATCAGCGCGTCGTTTCCGGCCAGCTTCTGCAGGGCCGTCTCGATCTCGTCGATGGGCGTGGAGGGGATGAAGCTGAGCGCGCGCGGCGGATGATCGATCACTTGCTGCGTGGGGGGCGAGACGGCGGCGCGCACCTGCTCGCGCAACCCGCGCGCGTCCACGAACTCCATCAGCGCGCCGAAGAACTGGCCCAGGCCCTGCCGGGGAGCGTCGATCATGCCCCTATTCATCCAGCAAGGGCGGGCCCTCCGCTACTTCGATGCTCCACTTCTCGTAGGGCGGTGTGGGAGATGCCGGCAGCTCGTCGAGGAAGCGGCTGGGCCGCAGCAGGAGGCGCGCCTGGTCCCGCTCTTCCTGCATCATGGGATAGGTGAGGTACAGCTCGTCGCGGGCGCGCGTCACCGCCACGTAGAAGAGCCGCCTCTCCTCCTCCTCGCCGTCGGGCGCGCGCAGCGCCGGCGCACTGGGGAAGCGGCCGTCGGCCAGCCAGATGAGGAAGACGGCGCGCCACTCCAGGCCCTTCGCCTGGTGCACGCTGGACAAGGTGAGCTTCTCGTCGGGCTCGCCGCCCTCCACCACGTCCTCGGCCTCCAGCGAATCGAGCAGCGTGAGATCTGCCAGGAGCTGCTCCAGCGACTCCGCCTGCAGCGCGTAGTCGGAGAGCTGCAGCACGTCGTCGTGGCGCGCCTGCGCGTTGCCGTAGCGCAGCTTGAGTGCCTCGCCGTAGCCGCCCTCCTGCAGTACACAGCGGATCATCTCGCTGGGCTGTGAGCGCAGCGAGACCAGCGACTGCAGGGCGCCGCCGAGGGCGCGCAGCCCGGAGCGAGCCTTGGGCGGAACCAGCTGGACCAGGGAGTCGAGCTGCGTGCGCGGATCGCGCCCCTGGCGGGACCACTGCGCAACCTGCCCCCAGAGCGCATCCGCGCTGGCGGCGCCGATGCCCGGCACCAGCTTGACGATGCGCTTGAAGGACAGCTCGTCCTGCGGGTTCTGGATGAACTTGAGGTGCGCCAGCACGTCCTTGATGTGGGCCTGCTCGAAGAAGCGGACGCCGGCCCGAACCAGGAAAGGAATCCCGCGCCGCGCGAGCTCCATCTGCAGCTCCATCGAGTGCGTGTGGGCGCGGTAGAGCACCGCCATCTCGCGCAGCGGAATGCCCTCCTCGCGCAGCTCGAGGATGCGCTGGGCCACGAACTCCGCCTGCTGGTGCACGTCCCGCAGCGGCACCAGCGCAGGCAGCACGCCTCCTTCGCGGTGCGCCCGCAGCTCCTTCTGGAACTGCTTGCGGTTGCAGGCGATGGAGGCGTTGGCCAACATCAAGATTGGCGGCGTGCTGCGGTAGTTGGTGAGCAGCGTGAACTGCTGGCAGCCCGGGTACCGCTCGGGAAACTTGAGGATGTTCTCGAAGTGCGCGCCGCGGAAGGCGTAGATGCTCTGCGCGTCGTCGCCCACCACCAGCACGTTGCGGTGCGGCTGCGCCATGGCGTCCACGATCTCGCCCTGCAGCCGGTTGGTGTCCTGGTACTCGTCCACCAGCACGGCGGAGAAGCGGCCGCAGAGGCTTTCGCGCGCGGCGGGCACCTCGACCAGGAGCCGCTTCCAGTTGAGCAGCAGGTCGTCGAAGTCCATCGCGTTCATCTGCGCCTTGCGCTCGGCGAAGCGACGCGCGACCGCGAGGATCTCCTGCTCCAGCGCGACGAACTGCGGCGACTCGGCCGCGATCACTTCGGCCAGCGGCCGCTGCGTGTTGATGGCGCTGGAGTACAGCTCGATGAGCGCGTCGGGGCGCGGGAACCGGCGCTGGCCGACGCCGTAGCCCAGGTCGGCGGTGGCGCTGGCCATGACCTCCTTGCCGTCCTCGCGGTCGAGCAGCCCGAAGCGATCGGCGTATCCCAACCGCGCGGCGTGCTCGCGCAGCAGCCCGTGCGCCACGTGGTGGAAGGTGCCGCCCCACATCTTCCGCGTCTCCACGCGGCAGATCTGGCCGACCCGCGCCATCATCTCGCGCGCCGACTTGTTGGTGAAGGTGAGCAGCAGGATCTTCTCGGGAGGAGTGCCCGACTCGAGCAGGTGCGCGACCCGGTAGGTGAGCGCGCGCGTCTTGCCCGACCCAGCCCCCGCCACCACCAGCGTGGGCAGCGGATCGCAGAGCGCCACCGCCCGCTGCTCGTCGGAGAGATCGCGGTCGTAGTCCACCAGGCCCTTGCGCTGCGGCGCGCTGGACTTGAGCGAATAGCGCCGGACGGCGGGGACCTCTGGCTGCTGCTGGGCGAGAGCGGTCTCGGGAGGCGGCATCGCCTCCTTCTACTGAACGGGCGTGCACCGGTCAAATTCGGGGACACGATACGACGAATTACGTATCGTGTCCCCGAATTACGGGCAGGTGACGGCGGTGCAGGTTCTGGAGATACAGGCCCAGTGCGCGCACTCGGAGCCGCCGTCGGCGCAGACGCGGCACAGGTGCGGCAGCATGCCCTTGCAGTCCGTCGCGGTGGCGCATTTTTCGGCGTCGGGATCGGTGGGCTGCGCCTCGGGCGCGTGCGAGCAGGCGAGGCAGAGTGTCAGGATGAGCAAAGCGATGCGCATCGTCGGCGGCTCCGGGAAATGGCGAGGCCCCGCCGCTCGCGCGCACGGGGCCTCGCAGAACTATCGCGCCTTCCTAGAACGCGCCCGAGCCGTTGGGCGTACCCAGCCCGGTGGGACCGTCGAAGCCCACCACGCTGGTGCAGAGGTAGCTGGGACTGCAAGTGCCGTTGCTGCCGGAGGTGGAGTCGAAGAGCGAGGCGGTGTGCGAGTACGGGAAGGAGCCGTAGTTCACCGCGCTCGCGTTGCCTGCCAGCGCGTAGACGCTCGCGATGACGGGCGCCGCCACGCTGGTGCCGCCGAACACCAGCCAGCCGCCGCCGCCCTGCACGCGGAAGGTGTCGTAGACCGAGACGCCGGTATTTGGATCGGCCACTGCCGAGACGTCAGCCACGGTGCGCCGCGCGCAGCCCGTGTCGGTCTGCCAGGCCGGCTTGGCCACGAAGGCGCTGCAGCCGCTGCCCGCGCCGCTCCAGGCCGTCTCCGTCCAGCCGCGCGCGTTGCTCGCGCGGACCAGGTGCGTTCCGCCCACCGCGGTGACGAAGCGCGAGGCGGCGGGGAACTCGACGCCGAAGCCGCTGTCGCCGGAGCTGACGGTGATGGCGATGCCCGGGTGGTTGAAGTGCGCCTCGTCGGTGGTCTCGGCCGAGTACTCGCTGCCACCGTAGGAGTTGGAGATCACCGTCGCGCCCAGCCGCGCCGCGGTGTCCACCGCCGCCGCCAGGTTGGCGAAGGAGTTGCTGGTCGCTTCCACCAGCAGGATCTTGCAGTTCGGGCAGATGGCGCTGGCCATGTCCAGGTCGAGCGAGATCTCTTCGGCCCAGCCGCTGTTCGATCGCGGCGGGGTGGTGCCGCCGGTCTGGTTCACCTTGCGGAAACAGCCGTTCGCGGTCGTGCACGCAGGCAAACCAAACTGGGCGCGATAGTGGGCGAGGTCGCTCTCGGCATTGGGATCGTCGAAGGCGTCGACGATGCCCACCACCTGGCCCGCGCCGCCGGTCGAGGAGTTGAGCTTGTAGGCGGCCTGCAGATCCGCCGGATTCAAGCCGGTGGGACCCGCGGTGGCGGCCGGCTGCGCGCCCGATGCGTCCACCCTCACCCACGAGTGGCAGCGGGCGCCGTCGACGGCGGCGTCGCACACCCGCGCGTGCCGGTGCGTGTTGAGGTCGGAGGAGGTCTCGTCTTCCGTGGGAGCGATGCCACCGCAAGCGGCGGCCAATGCTGTAGCGACGAACGCGACGCGGAGCTTCATCATGGTCGTGGTCCCCTCGAGAGGGCGCAGGATGCGCCCGGATGCTCGATCGGGTAGCAGACTGGCCCACATCCGGCAATAGGGTGGGATACCGAAGATTGATTGCCTAATGAACGAAAAGCGCTTTACGGGCCGGCCTTCGCCAGCGCCTGCGGCGGGAGGCGCGAATGTGCCAGCTCGCCATTGCTCTTGATCAGCAGGATTTCCGCGAGGATGGAAATGGCGATCTCGCCCGGCGTCTTGTCCCCCAGCTTCAGCCCCACCGGGGCGTGCAAGCGCGGATCCTCGCGTGGGTCGGTCCCCAGCCGCCTGCCGATGCTGCGCAGGATGAGCGCTATTTTGCGGCGACTGCCGATCAGGCCGACGTAGCGCGCGCGCGTACGCAGCGCCGCCTCGAGCACGCCTTCGTCCAATGCGTGACAACGGGTCAGAATCACCACGAAATCGGCGATATCCGGCGTCAGTCCGCCCAGCGGATCGGCGGAGAGGTCGGCGCAGCGGACCTCCGCCGCCAGCGGAAAGCGCTCGCGAGTCGCGAATTTCTCGCGATCGTCGACCACCGTGGTGGAAAGGCCGGCGGCGGTGGCGATGGCAGCCACCCGCTCGCCCACGTGGCCCGCGCCGTAGAGCAGGAGGCGCGCCGGGGGCCGCACCACGTCCAGGAAGACGCTGACCTCACCGCCGCATTTCATGCCCAGATCCTCTCCCGGGGGCGGCCTGGGCGGCAGCGGCTCCGCGGCGTCGCCCGCCGCCGTCAGGGCGAAGCGGCGTTCGCAGGAACCTCCCTCGCCCCTCAGGAGTTGCAGCGCTTCCTCGATCACCACCGCTTCCAGCGGACCGCCCCCCACGGTTCCGGCGATGCTGCCATCGGGGGCCACCAGCATCTTGGCGCCGGCGTCTCGCGGCGCCGATCGGGCGGTGGCGGTCACGGTGCAGAGCACGAACGGCTCGCGCGCCGCACTCCTGCGACCAGCCTCCTGGAAAAGCTCGACCTGGCTGAGAAGCGGAGCGGCCACGTGACGATTCTATCTTGCGCGATGACTTGCGCCCACCCCGGAGCGCCCCTTACAAGCGCGGCCGTGACCGAACTGGCCCTGGTTTGCGACTTCGACGGGACCGCCACCCTCCATGACATCGGCGACGAGATCAGCAAGCGCTTCGCGGGAGCCGATTGGCTTCTGCTGCAGAAGCGGCTCTTCCTCGAGGGCAAGCTGACCACCCGCGCCATCATCCAGAGCATTTACACGCCCGTCCGCGCCACCGAGGCGGAGGTGGTGGCTTTCGCGGTGGAGAAGGCGGAGCTGCGGCCCGGATTCGCCGAACTGGTGGAAGCGGCCCGCGATCGCGGCGCGCCCTTCTTTCTCGCTTCCGGCGGATTGCGCCAGTACATCGACGCGGTGCTGGCCCATCACCTGCGTCCCGACCTGCGCGCGCACGTGCAGATCCGCGCCAACGAGGCGGAGTTCGCGCCCGGCGGCATGCGGGTCAGCTATCCGGGCGACGCCGCCTCACGCGCTGCGGGCTGCGAGGTGTGCGGCTCGTGCAAGCGGGTGTCGGTGGCGGAGGCGCGCCAGTCGGGCGCCGGCTACGTCATCGGCGTGGGCGACGGCTTCGCCGATCGCTGCCTGGCGCAGTTCGCGGACCGGACCTTCGCGCGCGAGGACAGCTACCTGCACCGCTACTGCCGCGACCACGGCTACGCCTGCACGCCCTTCACCGATCTATATGGCGCTGCCGAAGCGGTCCGCTCTTTCGTGGCATAGCCGATCAGGACGTGCCTACGCGGGCTGCTGCGCGGCCTCGAGCGCCACCATCGCCAGCGCGCGGTTGAGGACGGACAGCCGCCTCTTCGCCGCCGCGATCGCGGCGCGGGCGCGCGGCGAGTCGTCGTGGTAGCGCTGCATGGTTTCCTTCAACTGCTCGTACGCGAGCTGCACGCGGGCGATCAGCTGGATGCGGTCGTTGTGGCCACTGGTCTGTCGCTGCATGGGCTCTCCCTCCGGCGCGCGTCGCGAAAAGATCTTCCCCGGCGCAGGTACACACACCTTCGATGCACGCGAAGGGCCAACTCTTCACTCGCACGCAACCTGCCGGAATCAGGACTGTGAGACAAAGTCCCACCCGAAGGACCGGCCAATTTGTCGCCGGTCAGCGCCGACAAAATTGCCGAAATGTTTTCCACTTCAACCGGAAGACCTACTCCTCGCGCAGGAGCCGCGAGAGCGTCTTGCGGTCGATGCCCAGCGCCTCGGCCGCCCGGGTCTTGTTGCCGCCCGACTCGCGAAGGACGCGCTCGGCATACCGGCGCGTCAGCTCCTCGAGCGAGGGGTGATCCGCCGTCAGCGGGTCCACCGCAGGGGCCGGGGGAGACACCGGGGCCAGGGGCGGCGCGGGCGTGATCGACGACGGGGGTTTGGGCGCCACCCCCCGCCGCGCCTCCCAGCGCTCACGCACCGCCTCGGGCAGGTCCTCGGGCAGGATGGTTCCGCCCGGATTGAGGGCCAGAGCGCGCGCCACCGCGTTCTCCAGCTCGCGCACGTTGCCGGGCCAGTCCCAGAGCAGCAGCGCCTCGCGCGCCTCGGTGGTCAGGTTGGCCCCGCGCTCGCCGGCGTGCTGCGCGGCGAAGTGCTCGGCCAGGAGCGGGATGTCCTCGCGCCGCTCGCGCAGCGGCGGGATGCGGATGGTGACCACGTTGAGCCGGTAGAAGAGGTCCTCGCGAAACCGCCCCACCTTCACCGCCTCGGTCAGGTCCTTGTTGGTGGCCGCCACCACCCGCGTGTCCACCTTGACGGGCGCGCTCTCGCCCACGCGCCGGATCTCGCCTTCCTGCAGGACGCGCAGCAGCTGCCCCTGGATGCGCGGCCCGATGTCGCCGATCTCGTCGAGGAAGAGCGTCCCTCCCGACGCCTCTTCGAAGAGGCCGCGCCGCGCGCCGGTGGCGCCGGTGAAGCTGCCGCGCGCGTGGCCGAACAGCTCGCTCTCCAGGACGCCCTCGGCGATGGCCCCGCAGTCCACGGCGATGAACGCCGCCGCGGCGCGGCCGCTGGAGGCATGGATGGCGCGGGCCACCAGCTCCTTGCCGGTGCCGCTCTCGCCCACCACCAGCACGGTGGCGCCGGTGGAAGCCACCCGCGCCGCCGTCTTGTAGACCTGCAGCATCCCTTCGCTGCGGCCCACCACGTTGGCCAGCGCGTACTTCTCGCGGATCTCCCGCTTGAGCCTGCGGTTCTCCGCCGAGAGGCGGCGGTGCCGCAGCGCGCGGTCCACCACCAGCTTGATGGCGTTCACGTCGTACGGCTTGGAGATGTAATCGTAGGCGCCCCGGCGGATGGCCTCCACCGCGCCGTCCACGTTGCCGAAGGCGGTGACCAGGAGCACCGGCGTCTCCGGCGCGTGGCCGCGGACCCAGTCCAGCACCTCCAGGCCGTCCATGTCGACCATGCGGATGTCGCTGACCACCGCGTCGAACTCGCCCTCGCGCTCCAACCGCTCCACCGCCTCGGCGCCGTCGGCGCAGCACACCACCTTGTGCCCGTCCTCGGCGACGATCTGCTCCATCAACGCGCGTGAGGCCGCGTCGTCATCGACCACCAGGATTCGCGCGGGATCGGCCATGGCGGGAAGGAGCGCTACGCAGGATACGCTTCGCCGACAGGAAAGCGGACGGTAAATGCGGAGCCCCGGCCGGGCTCGCTCTCCACGTCGATGCGACCCTTGAGCGCGCGGGCGATCTCCTTGCAGATGGCGAGACCGAGCCCGGTGCCCTTGCCGCTCGGCTTGGTGGTGAAGAACGCCTCGAAGATGTGCCGCTTCACCTCCGCCGGCATGCCCTGGCCGGTGTCGCTGACCTTGAGCACGACGTCGCGGCCTTCGGTGCGCGCCTTCACCTCGAGGCGGCCGCCGTTGGGCATCGCGTCCACCGCGTTGGAGACCAGGTTGGTGAGCAGATGGCGCACCAGGCCAGGGTCGGTGCGCACCGTGATCCCGTCCACGTCCCGCGCCACCTGGATCTTCTGCCGCGCCTCCACTCCCAGGGTCAGGTCGAGCGCCTCGTCCACCAGCGGCGCCAGCTCCACCATCTCCGCCGTCGGGGTGAAGCCCCGCGTCTGATCGAGGAAGCGGCGGATGATCTGCGTCATGCGCGCGACCTCGCCTTGCAGCGTGGCCACCTGCCCCTTGGCGGGATCGGCCAGGTCGGATCTGCGCGCGAGCAGCTGGAGATGGCCGCTCAGCGCGTTGAGCGGGTTGCCCAGCTCGTGCGCGATGGTGCCGGCCAGCTGCCCGAGCGCAGCCAGCCGCTCCTTGGAGGTGAGATCGCGCC
This sequence comes from Myxococcales bacterium, assembly GCA_035655715.1. Taxonomy (GTDB): domain Bacteria; phylum Myxococcota; class Myxococcia; order Myxococcales; family 40CM-4-68-19; genus 40CM-4-68-19. The sequence continues at coordinate 8,507 of DASRTX010000626.1, forward strand.
GCGCGTCGACCAGGAGCTCGTTCAGCTCCGCCAGGTCGCGGTTCTTCTGCGTCAGCTCGGCGGTGGCCTCCTCGATCTTGCGCGTCAGCTCGGCGTTGAAGCCGCGGATCTGCGCCAGCATGCGGTTGAAGCCGCGCGACAGGTAGGCCAGCTCGTCGCCCCCCTGCGCCGGGCCGGGGGCCTTGACGTCGAGCAGGCCGCCCTCCACCGCCCGCATCGCCAGCTGCAACGCCGAGACGCGCCGGATGAGGATGCGCCCGAGCAGGATCCAGAAGGCCACCAGCAGGAAGACGGAGGCGCCCACCGCTACTTGCAGCAACGCCTTGCGCTCCGCCGCGACCAGGCGCTCCGCCTCCGCCAGCGACGCCACCAGCACCAGGCGCGCCTTGGCCCCGCGCGCGTCGTTGAACGGCGCCACAACCCGCAGGGCGCGCCCCCAGTCGGGATCGTCCACCACCTCGCCTGCGACGCGCGCCGAGGGACCCCTCCAGCGGGTGAAGACGATGCCGCTGGGAGTGATCCGTGCCGCGGTGAAGTCAGCGTCGATGCCGAGCGCGCCCTGCCGCGCCACCTCTGCACGCAACAGGCCGCGGTGCATGCGGACGGTGCCCGCGAGCTCCTCGGAGATCTGGTCGTCGTCGGTGCCGGAGTGCTTCAGCGAAAGCGTGGTGGCAGAGGCCAGCTCCACGGTGCGCTTGCGGATTTCATCCTCGACCGAGCGCTGGCCGATGCGCAGGCCCAGCGCCGAGGCGACGAGCAGCGTCGCCGCGAGCACGGCGGTGAAAAGGAGGACGAGCTGGAGCCGCAGGGACATCCAGCCCTGTTTCTATCGCTTTATGCGGGCGGGGGAAGCTTCTTCTCCGCTTCGGGCTCGTCCACTTCGTTGATGCCCTTCTTGAAGCCCCTGATGGCCTGTCCGAGGCTTGCGCCCAGCTGAGGAAGCTTCGAGGGCCCGAAGAAGAGCAGCGCCAGCGCCAGCACCACCAGGATCTCGCCAAATCCGAGCCGCATGATTTGCCTCCGGCGCTGCTGATAATGCAAACGCCCCGCCACACCAAGTCAAATCTTGCCGCAGACGAACGGCCAAGCGCAATCAGACCGCCGTCCGGCGTCGAAAAAAAATAAATTTTTTTTTGCCGGAGCCGGTCCGATACCCTTCCGGCGTGCTGCTCGCGCTCCTGCTGGTTGCCGCCGAGGCCCTGCCCTCCCAGGCCCGCCTCGAGGCCGGCGTGCTGGAAGCCGTGGCTGGATCGTGCGGGGGGCGCAGCGTCGTCATCGACCCCGAGCTGACGCGGGCCTGCCAGGGCTACGTGACCGCCGCCGAGCGAGGCCGGGCCCGGATCAGCGGGCCGGCGGTCGCATTCTTCGCCTCGCTCGAGTCGGCGGAGCCGGCCCCGGTGGCGGGGGTGGCCACGGTCGACCCTCCTTCGAACGCCGACCGCGCCGTTGGCGAGTTGTTTCCGAAATCCTGCCGCTTCAACCGCATCGGCGTGGGCGCGGCCGCGCTGCCTGAGGGGGGCGCGGTGGTGTGCGCCCTGACCGCCGTCCACGGGACCGATCTGGAGCCCATCCCCGGACGTCTCGAGGAGGGCAGAAGCGTCCGGGTGGCGGGCGCGCTGGCCCCTGGCCTCTCGTCGCCGCGCCTGTTCGTGACGCGGCCCTCGGGCCAGGTGGAAGAGCTCAAGCTACAGGCGGCCGGGCCGCGGTTCTTGGGCACTGTATCCGTCAAAGGCCGCGGCGAGCACTCCATCGAGGTGCTGGCGGAAGGGCCCGGCGGTCCACAAGTGGTTGCGATGAGGCGTGTTTTTGCCGGCGTCGCCCCTCCGTCCCAGCCGCCGCCCGAGCCTGCCCAAGGAGGCGGGCTGGCCGGCGTCGAGGCGGCC
>DASRTX010000627.1:0-2681 GCA_035655715.1 Myxococcales bacterium
CAGGAGAAGCTGGACGCCTTTGCCGCGCTGGCGCGGACCCACGGCTTCGAGCTGCCCGGAGGCGACGAGCTGACGCCCGGCGTGCTCAACGAATTCCTCAAGGCGGTGGAGGGCAAGCCGGCGCAGAAGGCGCTCAACTCGCTGCTCTTGCGCGCGATGATGCAGGCGCAATACAGCCCCGACAACATCGGTCACTACGGGCTGGCGGCGCCCACCTACCTGCACTTCACCTCGCCCATCCGCCGCTATCCGGACCTCATGGTGCACCGCCTGCTCAAGGAGCACTGGGCGCGCGGCGGACGGCCGCTGCGCGAGCACGAGGGCGAGGAGCAGGAGGCCTTCCTCGCCGGCGTCTCGGCGCAATGCTCGGACCGCGAGCGCGCCGCGATGAAGGCGGAGCGCGACGTCGACAACTTCTACGCGGCGCTCTACATGCAGGACAAGGTGGGCGAGAAGTTCCGCGCGGTGGTCTCGGGCGTGGTGGAGTTCGGGCTCTTCTGCGAGCTGGAGGACGTGTTCGTGGAAGGGTTGATCCCCGCCGAGTCGCTGGGCGAGGGGGTGGAGCTGGACAAGGAGCGGCAGCGGCTGGTGGTGGGCAAGTCCGGCCGCAGCTATTCCATCGGCGACGAAGCGGTGGTGGAGGTGATGTCCGCCGATCCGGCGCGCCGCCGGATCACGCTCTCGCTGGCGCAGAAGGGCGTGATGCAGGCGGAACGGTGGCTCACCCCTGAAGATCTCGCCGCTACTGCCGGGGCGCCGTCGAAGCCTCGCCGGCCGGCCCGGCGGGGCCCTCCGCCGGAGAAGCATCCGCCTCCGCGCGGCTCACCGCCTGGCCAGAAGCCTCGTCGTAAAGGAAGACGAGGCGGCGGTCGATGAAGGGCCGGAAGTAGGCGGGCCACCCCACGCGGGTCTCCTCGTCGCTCAGATCCTCGCGCGAGGTCAGGCGGACGCGGGTGGGGTCGTCCTTGCGGGCGACCGGGAAGAGATGGTGCCGGCCGGCGAAGTGGATGATTTCGCCGTGGTCCGTGGTGACCTTCTTCGACATGGACCCGCTGTATCGCAGCCGCAACTCCCGCGCAATCGGCGCTTGCGATCGAATCGCCGGAGCGTAAAAGACGGCCGTGGCCCACAGGTTCAATCTGGGACGGAGAGCAGGCTTGCTGCTGCCGCTGTCGGCGGTGCGCGGCTCTTCCGGCGACCTGGGCAGCTACGCCGAGGCGGGGCGCATCGCCGACTGGCTCCTCTCCACCGGCTCCACTCTCTGGCAGCTGCTGCCGCTCAACGAGGTGTCGCCGGGGCAGGACAGCCCCTATGCGGCGTCCAGCTCCTGCGCGCTGGAGCCGGTCTACATCGACCTGCACAGCGTCCCCGACCTGCGGGGACTCACCAGCGCCGAGGAGAGCGAGCTGGCCCGGCTCCGCGCGGAGCCGCAGGTGGACTTCGACGCGTACCGCCGCGTGAAGAAGAGCGCGCTCTCTCGGGCGTTCCGCGCCTTCCGCGAGCGCGAGCAGGGGAGCGCTCGCGACCAGGCCTTCCGCGAGTTCCGCGCCGTCCATGCCGACTGGATCGAGGACTGGGCACTCTACCGGGCGCTGCATGAGGAGCGGCAGAAGAGCTGGCGCGACTGGGAGCCGCCGCTGCGCGAGCGCGACCCGGCCGCCCTCGACGAGGCCCGCAGTCGCTTGCACGCCCAGGTCGACGAGCTCTGCTACGCGCAGTGGATCGCCGACGGGCAGTGGCGGGACGCCCGCGGCCAAGCCAACGCCAAGGGCGTGAAGATCGTCGGCGACCTGCCCTTCATGGTGGCGGAGGACTCCTCGGACGTGTGGAGCTTCCAGCGCTTCTTCCGTTTCGACGCCACCGTCGGCGTGCCTCCGGACGCCTACAGCGCCGAGGGCCAGGACTGGGGGCTGCCGGTCCCGCGCTGGGACGAGATGCGCGCGGCAGGCGACCCATGGCTGCACCAGCGCGCCGAACGGGCGGCCGAGCTCTACGACGCCTTCCGGGTCGACCACGTGGTGGGCCTCTACCGGACGTATGCCCGGCCGCTCGACGGGCGGCCGCCCTTTTTCGTCCCCGGAGAAGAGGGACGGCAAAAGGAGCAGGGTGAACGGGTGCTGACGCTGCTCGGGGAGAAGGCCGAGGTGCTGGCCGAGGACCTCGGCACCGTGCCCGACTTCGTCCGCGCCTCTCTGCTCGATCAGGAGATTCCCGGCACCAAGGTGCTGCGCTGGGAGAACGACCTCGGCGTTCCCCGCGACGTGACGAAGTTTCCCCACGTCTCCGTCGCCGTCACCGGAACGCACGACACCGAATCGCTCTGGACGTGGTGGGAGTCGCTGGCGGACTGGGAGCGCGAGCACCAGCTCTCCCAGCCGCCGCTCGCGGCCCTGCGCGGACCGGACCAGGCCCGGTTCACGCCCGCGACGCGAAGGGCGCTGCTGGAGCTGGCCTATTCGTCGTCCTGCGACGCGCTCCTCACGCCCGTCACCGACGCGCTAGGCTGGCAGGATCGGATGAACACCCCCGGCACGGTCGGGACGCACAACTGGACGTTCCGCCTCCCCTGGACGCTCGAGCAGCTCTTTTCCCAGCCCGAGGCGGTGGCAACCGCGCGGGAGCTTGCACATCTTGCGGAGGTATACGCGCGCAAGCGGTGACGGGGCAGGTCCTCGCCCGCC
>DASRTX010000628.1:0-3632 GCA_035655715.1 Myxococcales bacterium
CTCGCCCAGGAGCTCCTGGCGGATGGCCTCGATCTGCGCCTTGGCCTCGCGCAGCTCGCCCACGGCCGCGACCATGGGCAGCATGATGCGCAGCTGTCCGTGCACGCTGGCCCGCAGGAGCGCGCGGACCTGTGTGCGGAAGAGCTGCGGGTGCCGCAGCGTGAAACGGATGGCGCGCAGCCCCAGCGCCGGGTTGGGCTCGTGCGAGCGGTGCCCGATGGGCAGCTTGTCGCCGCCCAGGTCGAGGGTGCGGATGGTGACCGGCTTCCCCTGCATCTTCTCGAGAATCGTGGAGTAGGCGTGGAAGTGCTCCTCCTCGGTGGGGAGCTCCTCGCGGTTGAGATAGAGGAACTCGGTCCGGTAGAGCCCCACGCCCTCTCCGCCGTGGGCCAGGACGCTGGGTACCTCCTCGGGAAACTCGATGTTGGCGAAGAGCTTGAGCCGCCGCCCGTCCTGCGTCTCGGCCACCAGGTCGCGCTCCTCCAGGAGCGCCTCCTCCCGGAACCGCGCCTCGGCGCGCGCCTGCTCGAAGCGCAGCACCTCGTCCGGGTCGGGCGAGACCAGCACCTCGCCGGTGGAGCCGTCGAGCGCGATCAGGTCGCCGGGCTTGGCGATCTCGCTGGCCTGTCCGGTCCCTACCACGCACGGCACCTCCAGCGCGCGGGCGAGGATGGCGGTATGCGAGGTCTTGCTGCCGAAGTCGGTGACCAGCCCCCGCACGCGGCCGCTGGAGAGCAGGACGGCGGCCTCCGCGGTGGGCAGATCGTAGGCGACGATCACCACGTCTTCGGTGGGCACCTCGGCGGCGATGGGCTTGTCGCCCATGAGATTATGCACCACCCGGTCGCCCACCTCGTCGAGGTCGGCGCGCCGCTCGGCCAGGTAGCCGTCGGAGCCCAACTTCTCGCTGATCTCCCGCACCAGCCGCCGCACCGCCCACTCGGCGTTCAGCAGCTCGTCGCGGATGAGCTGGCGCGCGCCGTTGAGCAGCGTCGGGTCGTCGGCCATCATCCGATGCGCGTCGAGGATGTCGCCCTGCTCGCCCTCGCCCAGGCTCGAGCGGATCTGCTGCAGCTGCTCCACCGATTCCTTGACCGCCGCGTCCAGCCGCTGCAGCTCGGCCTCCACCTGCTCTGGCTGGATGTGGAAACGCGGCACACGGGCGCGTCGCCGGTCCACGGTGAGCACGCGCCCGATCGCGACGCCGGGAGAAGCGGGGATTCCGGTCAGCTTCGCCAAGGCTCCCGCAGCTTTATCACAGGCGGGAAAGCTTGATCTGGAGACGGCGCAAGTCCTCGTTGACCTTCATGAACTGCAGCTTGCCCTGATCGGCGGCCAGCTGCGCCGAGAGCGCCGCAGCGCCCTGCTTGAGGGCCGGCTTCGCCGCGGGGACCGCCGCCAGCCAGTCGAGGGCGCGCGCCGCCGCTTCTCGGACCAACGTCTGTTCGTCGCTGGCGGCCTTGATCAGCGGAGCCGCGGCCTCGGGCGCACCAGCCCGCCCCAGCTCGTAGGCCGCGCGCGTGCGGACCTCGGGGTCGGGATCCTGGAGCTTGGACACCCAGCACGAGGTCTGCGCAGCGCAGGCGCGCGCCGCTTCCAACGGCTTCGCCAGATCGCTGAACTGGGCCGCCAGCACCTCGCACGCCGTCTGTGGATTGTCGGCGGCAATTCCCGCCTCCGCCAGCTGGCGCGCGCACGAGGCCGGCGCTCCCCTGGCCTCGCGCTGTGCGATGGCCGCGAGATCCTTGGCCAGCGCCGGGTCCCCGAGGAGCGCCGCCGCCCGGGCGACGCCGAGCCGCAGCCGCAGCGCGCCCGATTGCGCCTTCTTTGTCAGCTCGCGCGCCTGCGCGCGGTCGCCCAGCCAGACCAGCGCCTCGCTGGCAAAGGCGGTGAGATCCTCGTCCTGCTCGTTGGCGGTGGAGATCAGCGCCTGGATCTGCGGCGCGGCCTGCGTCGCGCGCAGCCGGCCCAGCGCGTTGGCGCAGAACATCCGCACCAGCCCGCTGAGCAGCCGCGAAGTTCCCGGCACCGGATCGGGATCCACGTACTTGAGCCGGTTCGCCAGTACCGGGACGGCGCGTGGATCCCCGAGATCGCCGAGCACCAGCGCGGCCTTGGCGTAGGTGCCGGCCTGCGCGCGGTTGTTCTCCTTCGCCCAGGCGAGATAGGCGGGGTCCTGATCCTGCTCGATCTTCAAGAGCGGCTCCACCGCCGGCTCGCCGATGAGGAAGAGCGAGAGGGACGCCTCGGGCAGGAAGGAGACTCCACGCCGCTCGAGGACCATGCCGTGCAGCAGCGCCGGAATGGAGGCGGGGTCGCCGATCTGGCCCAGCGCGACGATCGCCTTCTTCACCACAATCGGCGGCGCAGCCGGGTCGTCCACCAGGCGCGACAGCTCGGGTATGGCCTCCCGCGCCCGCACCTGCCCGAGGGCTTCCACCGCCGCCAGCCGGACCGCGTCATCGCTCGCCCGGGCAAGCCGCAAGAGCGTGGGGCCGGCGCGCGGATCGCCGATGTTGCCCAGCGCCTCCGCGATCCGCGCATTGGAGCGGTTGGCGATGCGCGCCGCACTGTCGCTGCCGGATCCCACCGTGGTGTCGACCGCGTCGAGCAGCGGCTGCACCTCGTCGGGCCCGCCCAGGTCGCCCAACGCCAGCGCGGCCTCTTCCTTGACCAGCGGATCCTTGAGCAGGTCGGCGATGTGCGGCGCGGCGTTCTTCGCCTTCAGCCTGCGCAGCTCCTGCACGGCCTTGACCCGCGTCCTGGGCTCGGCGTCGTCGAGCTGCCTGATCCAGGTCTGCGGATCCTTGGGATTGTTGGCCCTGCACGCGGCGAGGGAGAGCGAGAGGGCGACCGCAAGGAGACGCATCGCCCCTCGCGTACCCGCCCTCATGCGCCGCGTCAATCTTCTTGCCGCCTACGCGAGCCCTTCGACCTTCAGGGCCTCTGCCACGGCAGGGCGCGCCTTCATCCGCTCCATGAACTGCTGCAGCGGCTGGGGCAACGTCAGCTCCACGCGCGGCGACCAGCGAAGGACCGTGAAGAGGTACGCGTCGGCGGCGCTGAATTTGTCGCCCAGCAGGAAGGGCTGCTTCTCCAGCACCTTGGATATGAGATCCAGCCGCTTCTGCAGGGTTTCGCGCGGAATCGGGTCGGGGCTCTTGCGGAAGAGAGCGCCGAAGTTCTTGTGCAGCTCGGTGGCGATGAAGACCAGCCACTCTTGAAGTTTGTAGCGCTCCTTGGTGCCCGCCTTGGGCGCCACCTTGTCGCCGCCCTTCTGATCGGCGAGGTACATGACGATGGCAGCTCCCTCGGTGAGCAGGGTGCCGTCGTCGAGCTGGAGCGCCGGTACGTAGCTCTTGGGATTGAGCTGGTTGTAGTTGGCTCCCGACTCGGAGACCTTGGTGTTGCGGTCCACCTTGTCGAGCTTGAAGTCCGCTCCCATCTCGCGCAGCACGATGTGGGGAGAGAGCGAACAGACCCCGGGCACATAGAAGAGTTTCATGCGGGTCATTGATGCCGCGCGCTCTGCTAAGTTCCACGCCGCCGATGCGCATTGTCTTTCTCGGAACACCGGAGTTCACGCTGCCTCTGCTGGAAGCGTGCGAGCAGGCGGGCGAGCTTGCGCTGGT
>DASRTX010000629.1:0-10939 GCA_035655715.1 Myxococcales bacterium
CGCCATCTCCTCCAGCGAGGGGTCGGGCATGAGCCGCGAGAACGCCCCCGGAGTGGGCACCGGTCCAGGCGCGATGGCATTGACGCGGATCCTGTAGGCCGCCCACTCCACCGCGAGCGAGCGCGTCATCGCCAACACGCCGGCCTTGGCGCAGGCGGAAGGGACCACGAACGCGGAGCCGGTCCAGGCGTAGGTGGTGACGATGTTGACGATGGACCCGCCCTTGCCTCCCTCGATCATCCGCTTGCCGAACGCGCTGGTGCAGTTGAAGGTGCCGCCCAAGACGATGTCCACCACCGCCTTGAAGGCGTTGGCGGAGAGGTCCTCCGCGGCGGCGAGGAAGTTGCCCGCCGCATTGTTCACCAGGCCGTCCACCGGGCCCACCCGGGCCGCCACCTCCTGGACGGCCGCGAAGTCCCGCACGTCGCAGGAGTGCGCGCTGGCCTTGCCGCCGGCGGCCTCGATGGCCGCCACCGTCTGATCCAGCTTCTCCTTGCGGCGGCCGAGCACCACCGCGCGCGCGCCCAGGCCGGCGAAGCGCTTGGCCATGGCCGCGCCCAGTCCACTGCCGCCGCCGGTGATCACGAAGGTCTTGTCTTTGAGGAGCCCTGCCTCGAACATGCGCGCACAATGCAGGCTCGCACGCTGTCGATCAAGCCCGGCCCCCTCGGGGATGGCCGATGATCCTTTCCTTGCTCCTCGCGGCGCTCGCCCAGCAGCCGGGGCGGCTGGTGGTGCTCGTCGTGGTCGATCAGCTCCGCTACGACGACGTGCTCCGGCTTTCGCCCGAGCTCGGCCCGGAGGGATTCGCGGGGCTGGGCACGCCGTCGCCGCTGCGCTACGACACGGCGGTCACAGAGACGGCAGCGGACCATGCCGTGCTCTCGACTGGCGCATACGCCGACCTCAACGGCGTGGTGGGCAACCGCTTCTGGCGCGACGGCGCCCTGCGCGAGGCTGTTGAGGACGCTGCCTGTCCGGTCTGGGGAAAGCGGCCCGGCCGCAGCGCCGCGGCGCTCCTCGTGCCCACCGTTGGCGACGCCTACAAGCTCAACCGCGACGGCGCGGGAAGGGTGGTCTCCATCGCGGTGAAGGATCGCAGTGCGCTCTTCCTCGGCGGGACCTCCGCCGACATCGCCGTCTGGTGGGAAACCAAGACCGGCGAGATGTCCTCCAGCTCCTGCTACGCGCCTTCGCCGCCCGACTGGGTGCCGGGTCGCGCCGGTGAACCGTACAAGGACTGGGTCTGGTCGATGTCGCACCCCGAGGCCATCGCGCGCCTCACGCCGGAGCCGAGCGTGCCGGGTGCGCAGCCCAACGACGGCATCGGCAACGTGTTCCCGCACCGGCTCGGCCAGGGCAGCCTCGACGAGCGCCTCTTCCATGCCATCCGCATGGGTCCGCCGGGGACCACCATCGCGCTGCGCACGGCGAGGAACGCGGCCGCCGCCCTGAAGCTCGGGGAGCTGCCCGGCAAGACCGATCTGCTGCTGGTGGCGCTCTCTGCCGTGGACGGAGTGGGGCACCAGTTCGGCACGCTGGCGCGGGAGCGGCTCGACGCCATCCTCCGCATCCACGACGAGCTGGGCGCCTTCCTCGGCGAGTTGCGCAGCCGCCTGGGTCCGCGGCTCTCCGTCGTGCTCACCGCCGATCACGGCCTCACGCCCATGGCGACCGACGCGCGGCGCCTCCGCGTGGGCCTGGGCGGTACCATCGACGTCGACGAGGTGCTCGCTCGCGTCGGTCGCGCGCTCGACGAGGTAGCCGGGCCGCGGCCCGGGGGATGGGTCGCCGGCATCCAGGGCAGCGTGCTCTCGCTCAAGCCGCCGGTCCCGCAGAAGGCGCTGGACGCCGCCGTCGAGGTGCTGCGCCGGGAGCCCGGGTTCTGGCGCGTGGTGACCGCCGCGGACGTCGATCGGGCCGAGCCCTTCATCCGCCACGCCTGGTATCCCGGGCGCAGCGGCCAGGTCCTGCTGGTGCCGCGCCCGCTCTGGACCTTGAAGAAGCGGGACGACGGCGCCGAGCACGGTTCTCCCTGGAACGACGACGCCCTGGTGCCGCTGATGCTGCGCGCGCCCGGCGCCCGATTGCGCAAGGAGCCCATCTTCCGCGCGACGCAAGTTGCACCCACCGTTGCGGAGCTGCTGGGGACTGCTCCGCCGGCCGCTGCGTTCGACGTATCGGCGATCGAGCAGCAGTGAGCAATCGTCACGCCGCGAGGCTGGCGGCGCAGGCGGCAGCAGTTACGCTCCACAGGTGGAACTTCGCCGTGATTCGCCCATGCCCTCCTACACGGAGGAGCTGGATCGATCCCGACCCGGCGCGCTGCGGGTCGCCTGCCTGCTGTCGGCGGGGCTGCTCCTCGCGTTCTCGGCGCTGGACCGCTCGCTGGCGCCGCATGCCTTCCTGCCGCTGCTGGCGATCCGCATCGGTGCAGTGCTGCTGCTTCTTCTCTGCTGGCGCTGGACGCGCACGGGACCCGGGCTGCTGGTCGCGGCCAGCGCCGTCGCGGTGACCGCCGGCACCATCGAATGGGCGCTGGTGATCACGGGCGGGGCAGGGAGCCCCTACCTCTTCTCGATGATGCTGGTGCAGGCGGGCGTGTCCATCCTGCTGCCGATGCGCGCCATCGAGGCGGCCCTCCTGAACGTGGAGATCCTCGCCGTCGCCCTGGCGCCCATGGCGCTGCTGCAGGGGCAGGAGCGCGCGCTCACCCACGTGGCCGGCTCGTACCTCGCCTGCATGGCGGTGATCAGCGTGGCGGGTGCGTTCGTGCAGGATCGCCTGCGGCGGCGCGAGCACCAGACGCGCGCAGAGTTCGCGCGCCACTTCGGCCTGCTCAACCTCGGCACGCTGGCCGGCGGCCTCGCCCACGAGCTCTCCAACCCGCTCAACGCCATCGGTCTGCAAGTGGAGATGCTGGCCCGCGATCCGTCCTCGACCGCCAAACGCGTGGACCGCCTGCTCGGTTCGGTGGCGCGGATGCGCGACATCCTCGAGGCCATGCGCAACGGCGCGCGCGTCTCCAGCGGCGAGCGGCGGCAGGTCGATCTCGCGCACGAGGTGGACCTGGCCTTCACGCTGATCGAGGGCAAGCTGCGCAGCCGCGCCACCCTGGTGCGCGCCTACGCCGAACTCCCGCCCGTCTTCTGCCAGCCCACGCTGCTAGGACAGGTGCTGGTGAATCTCCTCTCCAACGCGGCCGACGCGGTGGCAGGCCGGCCCCATCCGCGCATCGCGCTGCGCGTGCGGCGCGAGGACGAGCAGGCCCTGGTCGAGGTGGAAGACAACGGCCCCGGCGTGCCCGAGGAGCTGCGCGAGCAGATCTTCCAGCCCTTCTTCTCCACCAAGGGCGATTCGGGAAACGGGCTGGGCCTCTGGATCTCCTCGGAGATCGCGCGCGTGCACGGCGGGTCGTTGTCGGTCGCCAAGGGACCGTCGGGAGGCGCGCTCTTCCGGCTGGCGCTGCCCATCGATGCGCGCACGGTGGAGGCGGCGGAGGCGGAGCGAGCGGCGCAAGCCTGAGGATTGCCCAGGGAAAGAAGTCGCGCGTGCGCGGGACGCGATCCGCGCGGGACGCGATCCGCGCCGTGAAGCCCTCCGTGCTGGCCGGCCAGCGACTCCGCTCGCCAAGGCATTGTCGGCCTGATTCAAGTTTTGAGAGCGCCAGATGAATCGGCGCACATCCATGGCATGCTCCCTCCGGACTCGTACCCTGCGGATCAGCCCATCAAGCACCGCTCAATCATGGAGACACTGCTCCTCCCTGGAATGGACGGTACCGGCGAGGCCCGCGTCCCCGTTCGCCATCGTCGACGGCCCGCATTTCCTGCTGCAGAGCTGCCCGCGCCGCGCGGCCGGCATCATCGCGCAGTTCTTGCGCTCTCATGCCGCGACCGCCGCCAGATGAGACGTTGTCCGCCCCAATCAAGATGAATGGGCCGACATCCAATCGATGTCAGACCCCCTCTGTACCCTGGCTCCATGAAACCAAAGCAGCAGGAGCTTCCTCTCAAGAGTTGGGGCGGTGCGCGCCGCGGTGCCGGCCGCAAGCCAAAGGGCGGCCGCAAGAACGTCCCGCACCGGCCGCGTCGCCGATTCCGCCGTGGCGCCCTGCACATCACCACCAGGGTCCGGCCCGAAGTGTGGAACCTCCGGTCGCACCGCTGTTTCCGCGCCCTGCGGCGCGCTTTCGCCGGCGGGTGCGCTCGCTTCGGCTTCCGCCTCATCCACTTCTCGGTCCAGGGCAACCACCTGCACATGATCGTGGAAGCGCCCGACGCCGAGACCCTGGGCCGCGCCATGAAGGGGCTGGAGGTCCGCATGGCACGCGCGCTGAACAGGGTGATGCGCCGCCGCGGGTCGGTTTTCGCGGACCGCTACCACGCCCACTTGTTGACGTCGCCCCGAGAAGCCGCCAACGCCGTCCGCTACGTCCTCGAGAACTGGCGCGTGCACAAGCTCTGCGCGCCTGGCGCCGACGAGCACTCCGTGGATCCGTATTGCTCCACTGCATGGCCTGACACCCATCCATCCCTCACCGTGTTGGCCGAGGGATGGATGCTCACCATCGGGATCAGATCAACCGAACGACGGATGCGCGCCACGGGATGAGGAACGAACGCAACCTCAAACCAGCGTCAAACTGGACCCGCCGTTCAGATCAGTCCGTCGGAGCGCTTTCTCTCCCGCTCCAGCCGGTAGCGGTCTCCCGCCGGCAGCACCTTCTTGCGCAGGCGCACGTTCTTCGGCGTCACCTCCACCAGCTCGTCCTCGTTGATCCACTCCAGCGCCTTCTCCAGCGACATGTCGCGCGGAGGGCTGAGGATGACGTTCTCGTCGCGCCCCGCGGCGCGGACGTTGGTGAGCTTGCGGCCGCGGGTCACGTTCACGTCCAGGTCGTTGGGATGGGAGTGCTCGCCGCAGATCATCCCCTCGTAGACGGCCACGCCCGGCCCGTAGAACAGCTCGCCGCGCTCCTGGATGTCGAAGAGCGCATAGGCCACCGTCTCGCCTTCGCGGTCGGAGATGATGGCGCCGTTGGAGCGCTTGGGCACCTTGCCCTGCCAGGGCTCGTAGCCGTCGAACTGCGAGGACATGATGCCCTCGCCGCGGGTGATGGTGAGGAACTCGTTGCGGAAGCCCACCAGGCCGCGGGCCGGCACGCGGAAGTTGAGGCGCACGCGGTCGGAGCCGATGTTTTGCATCTCGGTCATGCGCCCCTTGCGCGGGCCCAGGCGTTCGGTGACCGCGCCCACGGAAGCCTGGGGCACGTCGCAGACCATCAGCTCCATCGGCTCGTGGACCTGGCCGTCCACTTCCTTGGTGATGGGCTCCGGGTTGGAAACGGTCAGCTCGTAGCCCTCGCGGCGAATGGTCTCCACGATGACCGCGAGCTGCAGCTCGCCGCGGCCCACCACCTTGAAGGAGTCGGGGCTGTCGGTGTCGTACACGCGGATGGAGACGTTGCGGTACGACTCGCGCTGCAGCCGTTCGCGCAGATTGCGCGAGGTGACGTACTTGCCCTCGCGTCCCGCGAAGGGCCCGTCGTTGACCTTGAAGACCATCGACATGGTGGGCTCGTCGACGTGGATCCGCTCGAGCGGAATGGGGTGCTCGGGATCGGCGATGGTGTCGCCGATGGAGACTTCCTCGAGCCCCGCCAGGCAGATGATCTCTCCCGGTCCTGCCTCGGGGATCTCCACCTTCTTCAGGCCCTCGAAGGCGTAGATCTTGGTCACCTTCCCGCGCGGCGTGGAGCCGTCGGCGCGGCACACCGCCACCGTCTGGCCCACCTCGATGCTGCCGCTGCTCAAGCGGCCGATGGCGAGCCGGCCGACGTAGTCGTCGTAGTCCAGGTTCGCGATCAGCATCTGCAGCTTGTCGTGGGTGGTCGCCGCCTTCTTCGGGGGAGGCACGGTCTCGAGGATGGCGTCGAGCAGCGGCTCCAGCGTGCGGGAGCGGGAGCCGGGCTCCTCGCCGGGGTGGGGGGCCGCGCCGGGGGCGGCGGCCTTTCCGGCGGGCAGGTCGTCGAAGTCGCTCAGGCGCAGGGACGCGCGGCCGGCGCGGGCCACGGCGTAGACGACCGGGAATTCGATCTGGTGCTCGTTCGCCCCCAGGTCGATGAAGAGCGAGTAGATGGCGTCCAGCACCTCGGGGGCGCGCGCGTCCTGCCGATCGATCTTGTTGACCACCACCACCGCCGGCAGCCCGAGAGCCAGCGCCTTGCCCAGCACGAAACGGGTCTGCGGCAGCGGGCCCTCGGCGGCGTCCACCAACAAGAGCACTCCGTCCACCAGCCGCAGCCCGCGCTCCACCTCGCCGCCGAAGTCGGCGTGGCCGGGCGTGTCGACGATGTTGATCTTCACGCCCCGGTAGTTCACCGCCGTGTTCTTGGCCAGGATGGTGATGCCCTTCTCGCGCTCCAGATCGTTGGAGTCCATGGCCCGTTCCTGCACCTGCTCGTTGGCGCGGTAGGTGCCGGTCTGGCGGAAGAGGTAGTCCACCAGCGTGGTCTTGCCGTGGTCGACGTGGGCAACGATGGCGATGTTGCGGATCTGTTCGCGAGGCAGCATAGGGGCGCTCCTTTATACTGGCCGCGTGCCCCAGATCCACGGACATCATCATCTGGCCATCCAGGTCAAGGACCTGCCCGCCGCGGAGCGGTTCTATGTCGACGTGCTGGGGCTGCGCCTCTTGCGCCGCTGGCACTGGGAAGACGGCAGGCCCGGCGAGCGCTCGGTGTGGCTGTCTGTGGGCGCTGGCGAGGAATTCCTGGCCCTGGAGGCCTGCGACGCCGGAAGACCTCCTGCGCCCTTCCGCGATCCCCACGGGGGCCTCCACCTCCTGGCCTTGCGCATCGAGCCCACGGAGCGACCCGCCTGGGAAGCCAGGCTGGCCTCACTCGGGATCGAGATCGTCCACCGCACCCGCTGGACGCTCTACCTGCGCGACCCCGAGGGCAACCGTATCGGCCTTTCGCACTTCCCTCACGAAGCGTAGCTTGAGCGGGTCATGGACGGCCTCAGGCCCGCCGCGAGCGAGGGCCCGCTGGTGCGGCGGCTCATCGGGCAGGGAATCCGCGATCCGCGCGTGCTGGCGGCGTTCGCACGCGTGCCGCGGCGCTTCTTCGTACCCGAGCGCGCGCAGGACCTCTCCGAGGGCGATCACCCGCTGGACATCGGCTACGGCCAGACCATCTCGCAGCCCTACATCGTGGCCGCGATGACGGAAGCACTGCATCTGCAGGGCAGGGAACGCGTGCTGGAGGTGGGCACGGGCAGCGGCTACCAGACCGCCGTCCTCTGCGAGCTGCTCGACCTCGACACAAGGGTACGGAGCCTCGAGATCGTGCCGGAGCTGTCGCGGCGCGCGCAGGCCGTGCTCCGCGAGCTGGGGTACGACAACGTGGAGTTTCGCATCGGCGACGGCGCGAAGGGCTGGCCGGAGGCGGCGCCCTACGACGCCATCCTGGTGGCGGCGGCCCCCGACGAAGTGCCGGCACCGCTGCTCGAGCAACTCGCACCCGGGGGCCGGCTGGTCATCCCGGTGGGGCCGGACCCGGACCACCAGGAATTGCAGCTCTGGCACAAGCTGCCGGATACGGGCGCGCTGGAGCGCCGCGTGCTGATGCACGTGCGGTTCGTCCCGCTGACGGGGCACGGCTCCCTGCACTGACCCGTCACTGCACCCGCAATGCACCCGCACTGCGGGCGCACTGTGCGCCTTCGCACACTTCCTTCCTTTTCAGCGCTCGCACACTCCTTGACCCTACTTGGAACCCCTCGGTAGGTTGGCCGCCCACCTTTGGCAGGGCGCAACTTGCACCCTGGGGAGTCCAAGCAATGGCATTCGGCAGGAAGACGGCGCTCGTCAGCGCCGGAGCATTTCTCATCGCGACCTCCGCCTCCGCCGCGCCGGGCGCATTGGGAGGGGGTCTTTCGCAGCTGGTCCAGCGCTGGGAGAACGGCGATCCCAACCTGTCCCAGGTCCTTGCGCTGCACCTGACCAGCCGCGGCGGCGATCCGCTCGTCAAGCTGCACGTCTCGGACGGACTTTCGCCCAGCAAGGTGCTGCCGGAGCTGCAGGCAGTGGGATTCCGCCTGACCGCGAGCAGCAGCATCGACGCGCGGCTGATCGAAGGGTACCTGCCGCTGGGCGCTGCCCGCGCCGCGGCAAACGTCCCCGGCGTGGACTCGATCCGCAGCCAGTTCAAGCCGCACACCAACGCGGGCCTGGTGCAGAGCCAGGCGGTGGGCCTGCAGAAGGCGGATCTCGCCCAGGCCAACGGGTTCACCGGCGCCGGCATCAAGCTGGGCGCGCTCTCCGACACCTTCGACCGCTGCGCCCGCTGCCGGACGCACGCGGCGCAGGACGTGGCCAGCGGCGATCTCTCGCCCGTGACGGTCCTGGACGAGGGCATCGACCCGGGGAGCGACGAGGGCCGCGCCATGCTCCAGCTGGCCCACGACGTCGCGCCCGGCGCGCAGCTCGGGTTCGCCAGCGCCTTCAACGGCGAGGTGCAGTTCGCCGAGAACATGAAGAACCTGCGCACGGTCTTCGGGGCCGACGTGGTGGTGGACGACGTCATCTACTTCGACGAGCCCATGTTCTCCGACGGCATCGTCGCCCAGGCCGCGGACATCGTGCACGACTCCGGCGGCGCCTACTTCTCCTCCTCGATGAACAACGGCATCGAGGCCTTCGAGGCCGACTACAACGCCGTCAGCTTCGCCGCCGCCCAGGCGCTGGAAGCCGCTGGTGCCAGCAACCTCAAGGTCGAACAGATCCCGGCCAACCTGCGTCCGAAGAGCTTCCACAACTTCGGCTCGCGCTTCTCGCCGGCGCTCAGCCAGCTCTTCACCACCGCGGGCGACAACATCATCGACTTCCAGTGGGACGAGCCCTTCAACCTGCACAAGGTGAAGACCGACTTCAACATCTACATCTTCGACAAGGACGGGAACTGGCTAGACCCCATCACCGCGCCCACGGTCTTCTACACGACCGACGACAACATCGCGACCGACGAGGCCATCGAGCTCGCCGAGGTGATCCCCTTCCCGGGTGAGATCCACGGCGGCGCCAACGCCAGCGACTACCAGTTCGTGGTGGGCAAGATGAACGACGGCCCGGCCAACCACTTCAAGCACGTGGTGATCAATGGCCTTGCCCCGCTGGTGGGCGAGGGCGCCTCGTCCACCTGGGGTCATGCGGCGGCGAGCGGCGCCGTGGGCGTGGCGGCCATGTTCTACGCCGTCACCAACTTCCCCGAGGACTTCAGCTCGCCCGGCCCCACCACCATCTTCTTCGACAAGGCGGGCAACCGGCTCCACAACCCGGACGTCCGCTTCAAGCCGGAGGTCACCGCGGGAGACGGCGTGAACAACACCTTCTTCGGCGGCGACACCGAGGGGGACGGGTTCCCCAACTTCTTCGGCACCAGCGCCGCGGCGCCGGATGCGGCGGCCACGGCCGCGCTGGTGCTGCAGGCGGCGGGTGGCCCGGGCTCGCTCAAGGTGGACAAGCTGTACAAGACGCTGCAGCAGACGGCGACGCCGGTCCCGCTGCCCAACGATCGCACCTGGTCGGCGGCGTTCTCCGGACCGGTGGCCTTCACCGCGACGGGCGACTGGGTGCGCTGGAACCGCTACTTCGGCCTGACCGCCCTGCCGCTCACCTCGCACAGCGTGGCCTCGGTGGCGCTCGACGTCAGCACCGCCGACATGCCGATGACGTTCAGCCTGAACCCGAACCGGTTCCACGTCGGGCCGGCCAACGGCGTCTCGCGGGCTGACATGACCTTCACCGTCAGCGCCGACCAGAAGGTCCTCACCATCAACTTCGCTCCCGGCAGCTTCAGCGGCGGCGATTCATTCCGATTCGGTATGTCCGTCTTCCACCCGCTGCAGGGATCGACGCAGATCGATCCCGACCGCTTCCGCGGAGCGAAGATCGTGACCACGCTGGACAACGGCCAGACCTTCACTGGGGCGGTGTTTGCGGCGCCCAAGGAGAAGGTGAACAACTTCACCGGATTCGGTCTTGTGAACGCGGACGCGGCGACCCGCAAGGTTGCCGGCCGCGGCCATGGCGACGACGGCGATCGGGACTAGCACGACGATGTAGCAGGAAGGCGCCGCACCCCAGCGCGGGGTGCGGCGCTTTCTCTTTTCAGGGCGCGAGGGTGCGATGGTACGCTGCCGCTCCCATGCGCTGCGCGGTGTGCGAAGCCGAGAACCTGGACGACGCCGCCGAGTGCGCCTCCTGTGGCAAGGTCCTGCGCGTCGCCGGCGCCGATCCCCTCGCCGGGGAGACGCCGCGCATGGACGGGCTGGAATCCACCCAGCTGAGCGACGTCGATCTGGCGGTGCCCTCGGAGCTGCTGCCCGGCATCGAGCGCACCCAGGTCCTCGATTCCGGCGCGCCGTCGCAATGGACCGGCGGAGATCTGGCGCTGGAGCGGACGATGCTCGAAGTCGATCCGTCGGCGGTGTCGTCGTGGACCGGCGAGGTGGAGCTGGATCGCGGCCGCGAGGAGGACGCGGGGCTGCGTACCCCGGTCGCCGCGGAGAGCGCCAACTGTCCCTGGTGCGGCGTCCCCTCGCTGGGCGCGGTCTGCGACAGCTGCGGCCGGCGCAAGGCGAGGTACACCCGCGCGCCTGCTTCGGCGGACGCGCGAAGCGCCGTCGGCGGGGAGACGGTGAGCTGCCCCTCCTGTTTCGCCCGCGTTCCCCAAGGCGAGCGGTGCAGCGACTGCGGACTGCCGTTTCCCCTGCAAGAGCTCTGATTGACTGCCACCCCGGTGGGGAGTACAGCGCCCGCAATGTCCGACAAGAGCGCATTGGAGCAGGAGCTTTCGCAGCTTGCCGCCGCCGCGCGGGAGCGAAAGTCCGTGGACCTCTACATGCGCGCCGCGCTCGGCGGATTCGCCTGGGCG
>DASRTX010000630.1:0-2161 GCA_035655715.1 Myxococcales bacterium
GCTGCGACGGGGCGATGCGGCGGATCGCTCCCGCTTGCCGGCCGAGGTCGTGGGCGCGCGCCAGGCGCACCGAGTCGCCGGTCTCGTCGACCGCGAACCAGACGGAGAGCGCGCCGTTCTCCTGCCCCACGGCGAGCGAACGGCCGCCCAGCAGCAGGTTGAGCGCGGTGACCGGCGACCCCGCATTGGCGGTGTGGAGACTTCCTGGCTGGCCGTTCTCCAGGGTCCACCAGAGCAGGTCGCCGCCGGCCGTGCCGGCGTAGAGGTTCTTCTGCGGGGCGTCGATCACCAGGGCGGTGATCTTGCCCGGCGCCTCCACCTCGGCGCGGCTGAGCAACGCCTTGGCCTCGCCGGTGATCTCGTTCTTCTCGACGCTCCGCCGCGCCACGGCCAGCTTGCCGTCCGCGAGCGCCCCCGCGGCCACCACGTTGCCGTCGGCGTCGATCTGCGCGGCGAAGGCCGCCAGCGGGCGCTTCTCCGGGTCGAGATCGAGGGCGACCGGCGGCGTCTCGTCCGGCGTCACTACCCGCTCCGACCCCTGGAAGGTGACCGTGAAGCCCATGCTCTTCACCAGCACCCGGCCGTCCGCCGTGGCGGCGGCGAACGCCTTGCTCTGCGGCGGCACGGCGGCGGCGGTCAGGGACGGCACCGGGAGGTTTGTGGTGTACACCACCTTGCCGTCGCTCAGCCGCTCCACCCGCACCACGCCGTGCTCGTCCAACGTGGCCACGTGCGTGCGGTAGTCGTCCGAGAGCACCGCCTCGACGACTCCGGCCCCTGGCACGGCCACCTTCCGGGCCGCGTCGACCCGGGCCGGCAACACCAGGGGGAAGACCTCGACGACGATGAAGACCAGGATGCCCAGGATGCTCGCGATGATGGCGATGCCGCCCGCGGAGACGATCCAGCGGGCGGCCCGGTCGGCGATCAACCGCCGTTTCGAGGTGTGAGCGCGCGGTTGCGGCATGGGAGCGATCTTACTGAAGCTTCGCCAGCTCTTCCTGCACGATCTTGTTGGGCAGCGGGATGAAGCCGTCCTTCACCACCGTCTGCTGGCCCTGCTGGGAGAGCACGTACTTGAGGTACTCGCGGACCAGCGGATCGAGCGGCTTGTTGGGGGCCTTGTTGACGTAGACGTAGAGGAAACGGGACAGCGGGTACTTGCCCGAGATCACGTTCTCCGGATCGTCGTCGATGCACGGGCCGCCCTTGGCGGCCACCGGGACGGCGCGCACGCCCGAGGTCTTGTAGCCGATGCCGCTGTAGCCGATGGCGTACTTGTCCTCGGTCACGCCCTGCACCACCGAGGCCGAGCCCGGCTGCTCCTTGACGGTGTCGCGGTAGTCCCCCTTGCAGAGGGCGTGCTCCTTGAAATAGCCGTAGGTGCCGGAGGCCGAGTTACGGCCGTAGAGGCTGATCGGCTGATTGGACCATCCGCCCTGGCCGAGGCCGGCCTGGCCCCAGTTGTTGATCGCCTTGCCGCCGCAGGCGTGCCCCTTCGAGAAGATGCCGTCGATCTGCGGCATGGTCAGGCATTTGATCGGGTTGTCCTTGTTGACGAACACGCCGATGCCGTCCACCGCGACGCGGAAGGCGGTCGGCTTGTAGCCGTACTTCTTCTCGAAGGCGTCGATCTCCCCCGCCTGCATCGTGCGGCTCATCGGCCCGAGCTGCGAGGTGCCCTGGATCAGCGCCGGCGGCGCGGTCGAGGAGCCCTTGCCCTCGATCTGGATGCGGATGTTCGGATACTCCCGCTTGTACCCCTCGGCCCACAGCGTCATCAGGTTGTTCAGGGTGTCCGAGCCGACGGAGCTCAGGCTGCCGGAGACGCCGCTCGTCTTGCTGTAGCCGGGGATCCCCGCGTCCACCTTGACCGCCTGGGCCGAAAGAACAGCGCTCCCGCACAGGGCCACGGCCAGGGCCAGCGGAGCTGCCACATGGTTACGATTCATCGCTCTCTCCTTGGAGGTTGCTGGTGCTTGTCATCGAAGCAGACCGTTGCCGGCCGGCAAGAGGAACTCTCGCAAAAGGGTTTGGCAGTGTTCCTACCTTGACGTGACAGCGGTGTGACAGACGCGATCCTTGTTGCGCATTTCTGAAAAAAGGCCTGTCGCAGGCCTGTCACAGGACCGTCGCGTCGTCGCTCGCGGCGGTTTCTATC
>DASRTX010000631.1:0-6685 GCA_035655715.1 Myxococcales bacterium
CGGCGTGATCCTCGGTCACCCCGGCGAGCCCCTCGACCGCGACGCCGTGAAGGCGGCCGGAGAAGGTGCCGAAGGGCTGCAGGTAGCGGCTGCGGATGAGCTTCAGATCCACGTCTTGCGCGCGGTAGCCCTCGGGCTGGAAGGACAGGTCCACCTCGCCGTCCGCGCTGCGCAGCCGCCAGGTGCCCATCGGCGCCTCGGGCTGGAAGGCGAACGACACCGGACCCGCGGCCTGTGGCTCGCCGTCGATCCAGACAGCGTTCTCGCCTTCGCCCTGCAGGAATCCCTCGCTGAAGTTGAACGCCACCAGCCGCGACCCGCTGCGGCCGGTGGCAAACGCCCAGCGCCACGCCGTCTCGCGCGCGAGCAGGCCGTGGGTGTAGTCGAGGCCGGCGAGCTGTCCGCGCACGGGGAAGCGGATGTTTCCCGCCCGCACTTCGCCCTCGGCGGGAACCAGCGCCGTCTTCTGCGTGAAGTCGAAGCGGCCGACCGCTCCGATTTTTGCCACCGCGCTGAGGGGCGGCGGCGCCCGCGCCGCGTCGAGGACGAGGTCCACCTGGGCATTGGACCACTTCGCCTTCACCGAGATCCGTCCCTCCGCCCGCTGCAGCCGCGCGTCGATGCGCGGTCCCAGAAGCCGCGCCGACATCCCGTCCGCGGGCTCCTCGCCGACCTGGGCGCAGAGCGGCGGCAGCACCGGGTTCTCGTCCACCAGCAGCCGCCGTCCGCCGCGATCGAAGACGGCGCAGATTCCGCTGGAGAGATAGCCGCAGTCGATCACCGCCAGCGAGAGCATCAGCTCCGGCGTGGCCACGAAGAGGTACTGCCATCTCTTCTCGATCAATTTCCGCTGCAGTGGGCCGGGCGCGCCGGCGAGGTCACGCAGGCGCGCGTCTGCGATGGCGCCGGCGTAGAGCCCAAACCGGGGCCTGCCGGCCTCGTCCAACAGGCGCGCCGGCGCGGGCTGGAGCGGCTGGGAGGCGGCGCGCGCTTCCGACATGGCGCAAGCTTGCGGCTCGCGCGGGTCCGCGGCAAGCGGGCGTTGCGGGTCGGTGCGCGCTGGGCCACATTGCGCGCATGCGGATCCTCGTGGCCAACGACGACGGCGTGGAGGCGCCCGGCCTGCGCGCGCTGGCGGAGAGCCTGCTCGAGCTGGGCGAGGTGGTGGTGTGCGCTCCCGACCGCGAGCAGAGCGCCACCAGCCGCAGCATCTCGCTACACCGGCCACTGCGGATCGAGAAGCTCCCTCCCTGGGGACCGGACGGCAGCATCGAGCGCTGGTCGGTGGACGGGACCCCTACTGACGCCGTCTACATCGGCCTCAACCATGTGCTGAAAGGACGGCGGCCCGACCTGGTGGCCTCGGGGATCAACCGCGGCCCCAACCTGGCCAACGACGTCCACTACTCTGGCACCGTGGCCGCCGCCATGGAGGGCTGCGTGGGCGGGGTACCCAGCTTCGCCATCAGCCAGGTGAAGGGGCGCGACACCTCACACGCCGCGAAGTTCGCCGCCGCGCTTGCGCGCGAGGTGGGGAGGCACGGCCTGCCAAAAGGAACCCTGCTCAACGTCAACGTGCCGCCGGGAGTGCCGCGAGGTGCGCGCATCACCTGCATCGGACGACGTTCGTACGCAGCCGCGGTGGTGGAGAAACTGGACCCGCGCGGCCGCGCGTACTACTGGATTGGGGGAGACGAGCAGGCCCACGAGAACGTCCCCGGAAGCGACTGCGACGCGGTCTTCGATCGCGGTCTGGTCTCGGTGACGCCGCTCCACCTGGACCTGACGCGGCGCGAGCTCGTCGAGGAGCTGGACGGTTGGGAGCTTCCCGGGCTCGTGCACGACTGAGCATGACTTTGCTGGCGGCGCTGATCAGCGCCTGCGCGCACAGGGTCGTGCGACCCGCGGAGAAGGTGGCGGAGCAGGGCGGCGTCGTCCACCAGGTCCACGCCGGCGAGACGCTCTGGCGCATCTCGCACACCTACGGCGTGCCGCTGGAGGTGATGCTGCGGGAGAACGCGCTGGACAATCCGGCGCAGCTTCCGGCAGGCACGCTGCTCTACGTTCCGGGGGCGACGGCGGTGCTGGCTGTTGCCCCCGCGCCGGCGCCGCTGGCGCGCATCGAGCCGCGGCCCACGCGCAAGGCAGGGCCCGCGTCGATCCCACGGGCAGGAGCGCGGCCGCTGGATCCCGCCGCGCACGGCGAGCCGCTCGCCTGGCCCGCCCCCGGCGTCCTGATCTCAGGATTTGGCGCGCGCGAGCGCGACCATCACGACGGCATCGACCTGGCGTGCCCCGAAGGGACGCCGGTGCGGGCCGCCGACGACGGGGTCGTCCTCTTTGCCGGCGAGCAGCGCGGCTACGGCAACCTCGTCCTCATTGCCCACGACGACGACGTGGTCACAGTGTATGCGCATAATTCGCGCAATCTCGTACAGCAGGGCGAGCGGGTGGCGCGCGGCGAAGAGATCGCGCGCGTCGGGCACACCGGCAACGCCACCGGGCCCCACCTGCACTTCGAAGTACGGGTCGCTACGCAGGCGCGCGATCCGCTCGGCTTTTTGCGCTGATTTTGCTTTCAAACACAACGATTGCGCTTGCTCGCAGTGGGATGCGTTGCTAAACCCGATGGGGGTTACCGGCCACGGTCGGTCCCTGGCCGTCGGTCCCTACCCCCCCATGGGACCGGCGGCTTCTTTTTTGGGAGAATGGTCGCCATGACCCTCGACCGCGTCCGCGCGCTGATCCGCGACGTCCCCGATTTTCCGCAACCCGGCATCCTCTTCAAAGACATTACCCCGGTGATGGGAGATGCGGCGGCCTTCCAGACCGTCCTCGACGCGCTGGAAGAACGGCTGCGGGGGCGCGACTTCGACCGGGTGGTGGCCATCGAGTCGCGCGGGTTCGTCTTCGGCGCCGCCCTGGCCGATCGCCTCGAGATCGGCTTCTCGCCGGTGCGCAAGCTGGGCAAGCTGCCGTACAAGACGCACCGGATCGAATATGCGTTGGAGTACGGCAAGGGTGTGCTGGAGTCGCACGTGGACGCAGTGCATCCCGGCGAGAAGGTGGCGGTGGTCGACGACCTGCTCGCCACCGGCGGCACAGCCTGGGGCGCCGCCCAGCTGGTGGAGAAGCAGCAAGCGAAAGTGGGCGCCTTCCTCTTCGTGGTGGAGCTGGCCTTCCTCAAGGGCCGCAGCCGCCTGGAGGGACTGGGAGGCCCGGTCGAGGCGTTGATCGCGTACTAGCCACCACCCGTCGGCACTTGCGCTTTCTTGCCGCGTCTTCGGACTGCGTGCAGGAATGCACGCGTGCTCGCCATCGTCCTGTTGCTCGCGGCGCCGCTCACCGGCGAAATCTCCGTCTCCACCCCCTCTCCCCAGGCCGCAGCATTTTTCCGGCAAGGCCGCGAGAGGCTCTTCGACCTCGACGTGCCCGGCGCGGAGAAGATGTTCCGCGAAGCGCTCGCGCTGGACGCGGGCTTTCCGCTGGCCAAGGCGTGGCTGAGCCGCGCGGTGGGGGGTTCCGAAGGCGTCGCGCTGGCCGAGCAGGCCTTCGCCGCGGCGAAGAGCCTGCCGGAAGCGGAGCGCCTCGAGATCGAGTCGCTGCTCTGCGAGCGCCGCGGCGAAGAGCAGCGCACCCGCCTGCTCAAGCGCCAGCTCGCAGACCTGGCGCCCCACGACTGGGCGGCGCAGTACCTCCAGGCCGTCCAGTCGCAATGGGACGGCAAGTCGCAGGCGGCGCAGCTCTACCTCAACCGCGCCATCGCCATCGACCCCAAGCAGCCCGGCCCCTACAACTATCTCGCCTACACCTACGCGACCCAGGGCATGCTCGACGACGCGGTGGCCACCGAGCGCAAGCTGATCGCGCTGGCTCCGGGCGAGTCGAATCCCTGGGACTCGCTAGGCGACTTCCTGCTGCGGCAGAACAAGCTGGACGAGGCCGACGAGGCCTTCGCCAAGGCCGTCGAGCTGCAGGCGGAGAACTGGATGGCGCTGATCGGGCGCGCCTACGTGCGCTTCTTCCGCGACGATCTCTCGGGCGGGCAGGAGATGCTCACGGGCGCGCGCAACGCAGCGACCGGCGCCATGGGGCGGCTGATGCCGACGGTGGTGCAGGCCTGGGCGCAGCTGGCCGCCGACGACGGAAAGGCCGCGCTGCACACCATCGACGAGCTGGAGAAGGCCTCGCACGGCAAGAAGGAGGAGCTGGCGCACGTCTGGGCTCCGCTGGAGCGGGGAGAGCTCCTGCTCGAGATGGGGCGCGCCGCCGACGCGCCGGCGCAGTTCAGGACGGCACTGGATCGCTCGGCTCTGCTGGCCGGCGACGATGCCAAGCGCCTGCGGCGCTACGCCTTCGTCGGACTCCAGCGCGCGGCCATCGAGCGGGGCGATCTGGACGCGGCCGCAAAGGCGCTGGCCGAGTTGCGCAAGCTGGGCGAGGAGGGGAAGGAGAACGTGCAGGTCCACACCGCGGTGCTGCTGGCCAACGGCCGCGACCATCTCGCCCACGGCAGGCTGGCCGAGGCCATCAAGGAACTCTCGCGTTGCCCGAAGAACGCGTGGGCGTGCCAGACCGCCCTCGCGGAGGCGCAGCAGCGCGCCGGATCCGCGCAGGCCCAGGACACGGTCGCAAGGCTGATCGCCGCCAACGTGCGGGACGCCGTTCATCGGGGCGAGGACCCGGCGTACCTGTATTTGCGCGCGCAGTTCCTCCGCCGCGGCAAGCTCGCAGCGAGCCAGTAGTTGCGCTAGATTCCGCCGCCGTCCCCGGGCCCCCATAGCTCAGGTGGATAGAGCGGCGGTTTCCTAAACCGCAGGCCACAGGTTCGAGTCCTGTTGGGGGCACTCGCTTCTCTCTGTAGATTCAATGGCTTTTGAAACTGCCTCCGGGGCTGATCGGCGGGCCGGAGCGACGTGCAGCACCGGTGCACCAAACTTCGGAGGCTCGGCAGGTGGTAGGCGGTCGATCTGCGCCTGCAGGTAGCCGGGCACCAGGTGGGCGTAGGTCTTGAAGGTCAGTTTCGGATCCGTGTTCTCCTGCAAGGCGCACATCTGCCCGTCGTGCGCCGCGCGGCGGATGGAGGACGCCGCCGCGCACGTCGTCCGGAACGTGTTCCCCGCCGTCGCCGTCCGGCAGTGGGTGCTCTCGTACCCACGGCGCCTGCGCTTCCTCGCCGCGCGAGAGCCACGGCTCGCATCGAGGCTGCTCGCGATCTTCACTGGCGCCGCCTCCGCCTGACAGCGCCGCAAGGCGCGCAAGCTCGGGGTGCCCGCGCCGAAGACCGGCGGCGTCACGGCCATCCAGCGATTCGGCGGCGCGTTGAACCTGAACCTGCATCTGCACTCGGTCTTGCCTGACGGCGTATTCGACCTCTCCGGCAGCGGCCCGCCGCGGTTCATCCCGCTGGCAGCGCGCTCGGACGAGGAGGTCGATGGGATCCTGCGGCGGACCATCCGGCGATCGGCCAAGTTGGTCGCCGCCTGCGACGCGAGCCCGGAGGATCGCGAGGACGCGCTCGCCGAGTTGCAGGCGACCGAAGTGGATCGCGGCCGGCGCCTTGCGATCCAGCTTCCGCACCAGCGCCACAGCGCCACCCTCGACGGCTTCTCGCTCCACGCCGGCGTGCACATCCACGCCAACGATCGCGAGGGCCGCGAGAAGCTCTTTCGCTACATCCTGCGGCCTCCCTTGTCGCTGCAGCGCCTCTCGATGGGCGAGGACGGCCGCCTCCGCTACCAGATGAAGCGGCCGCGCAACGGCGCACTCGTCTTGTCGCTCACGCCCGTCGAGCTCCTGGCGAAAGCTCGCCACGCTGGTGCCTCCACCTCGGGTCCACTGCCTCCGCTACCATGGACTCTTCGCGCCACACGCGAAGTGGCGCAGTCGTGTCGTCCCTTCGGCGCCGCCGGCTGCGGAAGCGCACGCGCATGCACCTTCGGCCGTGTCGCTGGCGTCGCCCCTGGTAGAATCGAGCGGCGTCTCGGCAGCAGCGTCCGGCGCCCGGCCGGCCCTCTCCAACGAGCGCAAGTACCGCATCCCGTGGGCTGAGATGCTCCAGAAGGTGTTCGCGATTGACGTGCTCGCCTGCCCGGTGTGCCACGGCAGGATGAAGCTCATCGCCTACATCAACAGCGCGAGCGTGGCGCGGCGGATCTTGGAGCACCTCGGTCTTCCGGCGACCGGGCCGCCGCTGGCGAAGGCGCGATTCCCGGACAGCGACGGTTAGCGACCCGGCCCTGGACTCCGAACAGGCCGACCCCGCCTGGGACGAGTAGGAAGCGGCTGGCCTCCGCCAATCGCCGATGGCGGAGTCATGCGCTCTCCTGCGCCGCCGACCCGCCCAGACGATCTGCCGTCGCCTCCAGCGCCCTCCTCGCGGGGCACCGGCCACTATGTCAGCGTTGGCGTAGGTGAAGGAGGAAGGGGGTTCACGGAAGACTCCTTTCGGATCCGATCGAAACGCGGGTTGAACTTCCTAGCCCCTCGATACGTTACACATTCGCATCCATCCCGAACTAGTTCATTGCTAAACCATACGCGGGCGCACACCGACGCGGCAATCATCGACGTGCTATGTCGGGTTCAGAGGGGCAAACCGTGGACAGACTACAGAGCTCGCTCCTCTCCGTAGCAGTGCCCTACTATCGACTGGGATGTCGTTCAAGGCTCTTGCCGCGCATTG
>DASRTX010000632.1:0-2826 GCA_035655715.1 Myxococcales bacterium
TACACTGCCGGCGCACGCCAGGGCCGCGCTCGAATCCGCCGCCGGCGATGCAGTCGTTGCCGTCCGCAGGCGCGCCGCAGCTCTCGCCACCGCGCAGGGCATGGACGACCTGATCTCGCGCTTTGCCGCCGACGCCGACGGCTCGGTGCGCGCCGCAGTCGCTGCCGCGCAGCGGGAGGCGCCGGCCGCGGTTCGCGACGTGGCGCCCGCACCGATTGCGCCGGCGCCACGTCCAGCGCCGGAGCCCGCCGTCGTGGCGCCCGCGCCGCGCGATCCGGTGCGCGCCGCATTGCACCGCCTGGTGCTGGGAGGAGGTGCGAGCTGATGGACCAGATCCGCTATACCGGCCGCCGCTTCGCCGACGTGCTGGGCCTCTCCCCGCGGGAGCTGGCCGACGCGGAGGAGCGCGGGCTCGTCCACTCCACCATCAAGCCCGAGGGCCCGGCGCAGAAGACCTTCTACTCCATGGAGGACCTGGCCGCCGCGCGCCGGGCGTTGAACCGCGTGCCGCCGCGCCGGGCGATGCGTCGCCAGCTCTTCCTCAACTTCAAGGGCGGCACCGGCAAGACCAGCGTCTCCAGCAGCTACGCCTTCCGCCTCGCCGAGATGGGCCACCGCGTGCTGGTGATCGATCTCGACTCGCAGGGCCATGCCTCCAAGTGCCTGGGCGTGGCAGGCGAGGAGCTGGAGAAGACGCTCTTCGATGCCATCATCAAGAAGACGCCGCTGGAGCAGGTGATCGTGCACACCGGGATGCCGGGCCTCGACCTGGTCCCCTCCAACCTGACCATGAGCACCATCGACCTCTCGCTGATGCCGCTGGCGGCGCGCGAGTTCCGGCTGCGCAACGTGCTCAAGGAGATGGAGGGGGCGTACGACTACGCCATCCTCGACGCGCCGCCGTCGTTCGGCCTGCTCAACCTCAACGCGCTGATGGCCGCGCACGACCTCTTCGTGCCGGTGCTGGCGGACTTCCTCTCCTTCCACGGTCTCAAGCTGCTCTTCGAGACCGTGCAAGGGCTCGAGGAGGACCTCGAGCACGTGCTCGATCACATCTTCATCGTCATCAACGCCTACAACGCGACCTACAAGATCGCCAAGGAGGCGAAGGAGGCGCTGGAGAAGCACTACCCGGACTTCCTGCTCAAGCAGGTGATCCGGCAGTGCACCAAGTTCGCCCAGGCCTCCAGCGAGGGAATTCCCATCTTCGCCTACGACTCCGAGAGCAAGGGCGCGCAGGACATCCAGGCGGTGCTCAACGAGGTGCAGAAGCGCATCGGCGCGCCGGTGCGCCTCAAGGCGGTGGAGAGCGCATGAAGCGCGGCTTCGAGGAAAACGTCCCCAAGGTCCGCCCCCGCGTCAGGCTGGGCCGCGCCCTGGACGAACAGGTGGCCGAGGTCCAGCAACTCGCGGCGGAGGAATCCGCCGTCGGGGCCGAGGAAACCGCCCTCTCGTCCGTCGCACCCGTCATCCCAATGCCGGCTCCCGACCTGCTCACCGAGCCCCCACCCGAACCCGTCGCAGCGCCGCCACCGCCCGCGCTCGAACGAGCGCCAACACCCGATCGAACTCCTGCACCCGAACCTGCACTCGCACGCGCACCATCACTCGCACCTGCACCAGCACGTGCACTGGGACCCGCCCGCCGCCGCCCTCCCAGCCCCGTCCTCTCCGAAGTCACCTCCCTCGTCCACGATCTCACCGCCGACCTCTCCCGCGCCGCCGACACCAACGCCCGCCTCAAGTCCGACCTCGACGCGGCCCTCAAAGGCCTGCGCCAGGCCGACGACGAGTCCCGCGACCAGCGCGCCGATGCAGCGCGCCTGGCCGCCGACCTGGACCAGCGCGCCTCGCAGCTCCGGGCCCTGCGCGACGATCTGGAGCTGCTGGAGGCCGAGCGCGACGGCGCCCTCTCCCAGGTGGCGCGCATGACCCGCGAGCTGCGCGAGGAGAAAGCCCGCTCCACAGCCTCCGCCGAGGAGGCCCGCAAGGCGCAAGCCGACGCGGCCCATTCCCGCGAGGCCATCCACCGCCTCACCGCGGAGATCCAGGCGCGCACCGCCGAGCGCGATCAGGCCCGGGCAGAGCTGCTGGCGGCGCGCGGGGAGCGCGACCGCATCGCCGAGGAGCTGGTCGCCGCCAATGCACAGGCCGACGAAGCCGCGCACAGCCGGACGGCGCTGGAGGAGATCCACCAGGCGCTCGCCGAAGCTCGTGCCCGAATGACGCCGATCCGCTGATCGCCGTCAAATAATTGAATTTACTTCATTTCTCTGTGATACCGGCGAGCAGGCGCAGTCTGTCGCCTTGTATACATCCGCTGTCCATGTTACGAGCCAACCCGGTTTAGCGGTTCCCCGCAGCTCGTGCTGCACCGCGTCCGGCATCCAGCGCAGACAACTTGAGGGAACACAGGCGGGCGCCCTCACGGCGCCCGCTGCTTTTTCAAGGCATCGCTGCCCAGAAGAGGATGCGCGGATAGGTGTAGAAGAACGGCCGCTCGTCCGCGAGGCGGGGCAGCAGCACCTCGCGATAGCGTCGCAGAAAACGCTCCCAGTCGTCCGGCTGCAGCCTCCGCTGGTAGTCTGTGAGCAGCGCTCCGCGCACCCACTCGATGACCTGTTCGCGATCGTCGAGCAGGTGGCCGTAGACCTGCACGCGGACGTGTTGCCGCGCGAAGCCCAGCCGGTGCAGCCAGGCGGCGTAGCGATCCGCCTCGAAGAGCGGGGCGCGGCGCGTGAACCCGTTCAGCTTGCCGCGGAACTCGGGCGAGGCCGCCAGCTCGAAAGCGGTCTGGTGGGAGGGGTGCTCGTCGTTCACCGGCAC
>DASRTX010000633.1:0-27943 GCA_035655715.1 Myxococcales bacterium
ACCACCGTGCGCGTGCTGACGCGCGTGGGCATTCCCATCTTCGTGCAGCCGGTCAAGACGCTCGACACGCACGAGCTCTCGCCCATCGCCCTGGCCAACGGCACCGCTTCGCTGACGCTGCGCAACACCGGCAACGTGCACATGCGCGTGGAGACCGTGGTGATGGAAGGTCTCGATGCCGGGGGCGCGCGCGTGTTCCAGCGCGAGGCACAGGGCTGGTACCTGTTGGCCGGCGGCGAGAAGACCTACCAGCTGGAAGTCCCCAAGGACGGCTGCGCCAACGTGCGCAAGCTGACCGCCACCATCAAGCGCGACCGCGAGCAGGCGTTCCGGCAGGAGCTGCAGACGCCCTCGGGAGCTTGCGGAGGCTAGAGAGTGACGGGGGCGCGCGACATGGCAAGGCGATGGGCGCCAGCGCTTCTGCTGGCGCTTTCGTCTTCGCTCGCCGCCCAGCCGCAGGCGCAGGACCAGCGCGCCTACCTCGATCTCTTCGTCAACCAGGACGCCAAGGACTCGGTGCTCGTGCGCCTGCGCGGCGTGGGCGCGATCGACGACGCGCTGGTCGCGGTGGAGGATCTGGAGAGGAGCGGCCTGCGCGGGTTTTCCGGTGCTCGCGAGCAGCACGACGGCCGCGAGTACGTCTCGCTCCGCTCGCTCGGTCCCGCTGTCACCTACGAAGTGGATACGAAGAACCTGGCGCTGCGCATCGTGGCCCGCGCGCAGATGCTGGAGACCACGCGGCTGGATCTGTTGTCGCTCCGGCGCCCACAAGATTTGGTGCTGCGCACCGACGGCAGCGCCTTCTTCAACTACTCGGCCACCGGCACCGGCGAGGGCGCCTTCAGTGGCGCCGCCGAGCTGGGGGTGAGCTACAAGGGCGCGCTGCTCTTTTCCGGCGGAAACGTGCTGCCCGACGGCACCGTGCAGCGTGGCCTCACCAATCTGACGGTCGACTATCCCTCCGAGATGCGCCGCGTGGTCGTGGGCGACGCGTTCGCGCAATCGTCGAGCGTGGGTGGATCGGTGCTGCTCGCCGGCGTCAGCGTCAGCCGCGAGTTCGGACTCGACCCCTATTTCGTCCGCCAGCCGCTGCCCCGCGTCTCCGGCGCCATCCTTTCGCCGTCCACCCTGGACGTGTACGTCAACGGCGCGCTGGTCCGCGAGCAGCCCATCGCGCCCGGGCCCTTCGAGGTGCGGAACCTGCCGGTGACCGGCGGCCAGGGCCAGATCAGCTATGTGGTGCGCGACGCCTTCGGGCGCACGCAGGAGTACGCCTCGCCCTACTACTCGTCTCCCGGCGTGCTGGCTCCCGGCCTCAGCGACTACGGCTACAACCTGGGCCTGCAGCGGCTTGGCTTCGGTTTGGAGGCGTTCCACTACGGTCCGCCGGTGCTGGTGGCGCACCACCGCCTGGGCCTGAGCGAGTACCTGACCGCCGGCTTCCGCCTGGAAGGGGCGGTGCAACACGTCAAGGGCTGGGACGAGCCGATCTGCGGCAACTGCACCTCGCTGCTGGCCAGCGGCGGGCCCACCGCCTCGTTCGCGCTCCCCTTCGGAGAGCTGGACCTGGAGGCGGCGGCCAGCGCCGATGGCCGCGAGCGCGGCATGGCGGGCTCCGTCGGCTACTCGTTCCTCTGGCACGGCTTCTCGGCCGCGCTGCTGGCGCGTGGGGCGACGGCGCGCTACGCCAACCTGACCTATGCGGCGGCGATCGACAGGCCTCTGCTCGAGGTGCACGGCACGGTTGGCGTGCCCGTCACGCGCGTGCTCAGCCTCACGCTCGACTATGGGCAGCAGGCCATGCGAGACACAGGGCTGACCTCCGCCGTCACGCTGCGGGGGGAGGCGCGCCTTTCCCAGAACGCCTCGCTGCTGGTCAGCGGCAGCCGCCTGCGCAGCCCCAGCAATTTGCCCGAGTGGGGCATGACCGCCGGCTTCATCTATACGTTCGGAAGCGGAGCCGTCGCCGATGCCAACGGCCACGGGAGCAACCGCACCAGCGGCGCCAGCATGGGCGTGCAGAAGGCCCTCCCGCTCGGCGAGGGCTTCGGCTGGCAGATGCGCGCGGACATGCAGCACGACGCGCCCCAGACCGGCTTCGGTCAGGTGACCTATCAGGGACGGTACGGCACCTATACGGCTCTCTATAACCGCAGCGGTCAGACCGATGCCGGCTCGATGACGGCCGCCGGGGCGCTGGTGTTGGTGGACGGCAACTTGATGGCCAGCCGCCCCGTCCAGGACGGATTCGCGCTGATCCAGGTGCCGGGTCTCGAGGGCGTACGCGGCTACCTGAACAATCAGGAGATCGGCCGCACCGACTCGCGCGGCAACCTGCTCATCCCCGGCCTGCAGTCCTACTACGGCAACCGCCTCAGCATCCGCGATGGCGACATTCCCCTGGACTACGAGCTGGGCAAGACGGAGCAGGTGATCGCCACCGGGCTGCGCGGCGGGGCGCTGGTGCGGTTCGACGTCTCACGGGTGCGCAGCGTCACCGGCGCGCTGCGGGTCGACACCGGGGGCCAGACCACCGTGCCGGCCTATGGGGAGCTGACGGCCTTCGTCGGCCAGCGCAAGATCACCTCGCCCGTCGGGGCCGCCGGCGAGTTCTGGTTCGATGACCTTCCGGTCGGAACGCACTCGGCGGAGGTGGAGTTCGGGCGCGGCATCTGCCGCTTCGAGCTGAACGTGCCGGAAGCCAAGGCCACCAGCGTCAACCTGGGCACCGTCGCCTGCACCAAGCTGACCGCGGTCGCCGAACAGTAGACGCTCACGCTCCGAGCATCTCGAGCAATGCGCGGACCGCGGCCAGCGCCCAGTCCTCGCGCTGTCCCAACTCGATGCCCAGCTCGTCCAGCGCCTTTTCCAGAAGCTGCGTGTCGAGGAGCATCTGCAGCTCGTTGCGGTCCCTGGGAATGAAGGGCGACGCCTGGGCCGCGTCCAGGTACGCCCCCAGGAACGCTGCCGGCGCCCACGTCGCCCACAGCTTCGCCCAGGGCTCCGCCGCGGAGCGATCGCTCTCGCGGACCGTCGCCGGATCGCGCAACCCCATGGTCGCGGCGATCTCGAACGAGCGGAGCATCGAGGCGATGTCGCGCAAGGCGCTGCGCTTGCGCCGCCGCTCTGGCAGCGGCTTGTCGGGGTCCTGCCCGAAGTCCACGAAGACGAAGTCCTTGCCCGTCCAGAGCACGTTGCCGAGGTGGAAGTTGCCGTGGATGCGGCCGCGCTGCGCGGTGAGCCGCCCGTGCAGGAGGGGCTCGAAGCGCGCGTACAGGTCCTTCTCGCGGGCCAGCAGTTGCTGCGCCAGCTCTGCCGGACGTCCATCCAGGTGGGCCCCGCGCAGCTGGCGCAGCACCTTGCCGGTGAGGTTGCGCTTGGTCTGGTAGACGGAGCGCTGATCGAGCGCGCTGTAGGGCTCGGGCGCGAAGGCGGGATCGTCGATGGAGGCCAGCGCGGCGTGCAGCTCCGCGCTGCGCTTTCCCAACAAGCGCGCGGCCGCCAGCGAGCTGCCCAGCATCTCACGCGCCGCGGCGGGCATCTCGCTCTGCGCCAGGTCCAGCAGCGTGCCGGGCGGGCGCGGCGGCGGCTTCAAGTCGCCGCTGGTGGCCAGCGCGCGCTCGAAGTAGCGGCGCAGCTCCTCGCGGAAGAACTGCCACGCGGTGCCCTGGTTCTGCACCCACCCGTGCAGGGTGGCCACGGTGATGGGCTCGCCACGGCGCGGCCGCAGCTCCAGCGCGCCCCAGAGCGGCGGTACGGGCGCGTGGGGATTGCGCTCGGTGAGCGCGCGGCAGATCTCCAGCTCGGGATGCAGCCCCTCGCCGAGACGGCGGTAGAACTTGAGCAAGAGCGCCTCGCCGAACTGCACCGAGGCGGCGTTGTGCTCCGCGCGATAGAGGCGCGGCTCGCCGACGGGCAATTCGGCGCGTGCCGTGGCGCCGAGCATGCCGGTCGCGCCGCGGCTGCGCGTGCCGGTGCGGATGGCGGAGAGCAGGGCGGCGGCGGAGGCGGCATCGCCCAGGGCGTCCATCAGATAGAGCTGCGACCCGTCGTGGCGCCGCAGCAACGCGATCACAGCCTGTGGCGAGGCGGGCTTCTCGCCGCCCTCCAGCGCCAGCGGGAGCACGTAGGTCTCCGGGTCGCCATGGCTGAACTCCACCTGAAGCAGGGCGAAGTGGAGTCCGTCCACGGGGATCACGTCGAGCATGCGCGCCAGCGCGATCTCGCGCCCGCGGTCGCGCACCCAGCGGCGCCCCTCCAGCCATGCCGGCAGCACCAGCTCGATGGCGTTGCGCTCGGCGGGGGTGAACGCGCCCTCCCAGGCGCTGGCCACCTCCAGCGCGGGCGGGTGGTACGAGGCCGTGAGAAGGTCCTGCGCAGCGTCGCGCGGCTCCTCCAGCGAGAACCAGTAGAAGGCGTGCTCGCCCAGCGTGAGCAGGTAGGGCAGCTCGCCTACCGGCGGAAAGCGGGTCCTGCCGATCAGCTCCAGCGGAACGCGGCCCTTGCAGGCGCGCAGATCCAGCTCCACGTACTGGGTGTGCCGCGAGAGGTTGGCCACCACCAGCACCACCTCGTCCTCGAACCGGCGGATGAACGCCACCACCTTGGGGTTGTCCGGCGAAAGGAACGAGATGGTGCCGCGGCCGAAGGCCTGGAAGCGCTTGCGCAGCGCGATCAGGCGCTTCATCCACCAGAGGAGCGAGTTGGGGTTGCCCTGCTGCGCCTCCACGTTGAGCGACTCGTAGTGGTACTCGGGATCGATGATCACCGGGAGGATGAGCCGCTGGGGGTTGGCCTTGCTGTAACCGGCGTTGCGATCGGGGCTCCACTGCATGGGCGTGCGCACGCCGTTGCGGTCGCCGAGGAAGACGTTGTCGCCCATGCCGATCTCGTCGCCGTAGTAGAGCACCGGCGTGCCGGGCAGCGACATGAGCAGCGCGTTCATCAGCTCCACCTGCCGGCGGTCGTTGCCCACCAGCGGGGCGAGCCTGCGCCGGATGCCCAGGTTGATGCGCATGGTCGGCTCGTGGGCGAAGGCGCGGTACATGTAGTCGCGCTCCTCGTCCGTCACCATCTCCAGCGTCAGCTCGTCGTGGTTGCGCAGGAAGAGCGCCCACTGGCAGTTGGCGGGGATCTGCGGCGTCTGCGCCAGGATGTCGATGATGGGCAGCCGGTCCTCCATGTGAATGGACATGAAGATGCGCGGCATGATGGGGAAGTGGAAATTCATGTGGCACTCGTCGCCGGCGCCGTAGTAGGCGGCGGCGTCCTCGGGCCACTGGTTGGCTTCCGCGAGCAGCATGCGGTTCTTGAAGCGGGCGTCCACGTGGGAGCGCAGCTTCTTCAAGAAGGCGTGCGTCTCGCTCAGGTTCTCGCAGTTGGTCTCGTCGCGCTCGTAGAGATAGGGGACGGCGTCGAGCCGCAGTCCGTCCACGCCGAGGCCGAACCAGAAGTCCACCACCCCGAGCATCGCCTCGTGCACCGCCGGGTTGTCGAAGTTGAGGTCGGGCTGGTGGGCGAAGAAGCGGTGCCAGTAGTACTGCTTGGCGATGGGATCCCACGACCAGTTGGACGGCTCGAAGTCCTTGAAGATGATCCGCGCGTCGCGGTAGCGGTCGGGCGAGTCGCTCCAGACGTAGAAGTTGCGCTCGGCCGAGCCGGCCGGAGCGCGGCGGGCGCGCTGGAACCAGGGGTGCTGGTCGCTGGTGTGGTTCAGCACCAGCTCGGTGACGATGCGCAGGCCGCGCCGGTGCGCCTCCTCCACGAAGAGCCGGAAGTCGTCGAGCGTCCCCACGTCGGGGTGGACGTCGGTATAGTCGGAGATGTCGTAGCCGTCGTCCTTGCCGGGGCTGGGGCAGATGGGCAGGAGCCAGAGCGCGCTGACGCCCAGGTCCTGGAGGTAGTCGAGTCTGCCGGTGAGGCCGGAAAAGTCGCCGATGCCGTCGCCGTTCGAGTCCATGAACGAGCGCACGCGGAGCTCGTAGATGATGGCGTCCTTGTACCACTCCGGATCGTCGCGGAGCTGGCCGCGTCGCGTCTCCCAGGGCCGGCGCTTCATCGGGCGCTCCTGCCGTACGTCTGGGTGAGCTCGCGCAGGCGCGACTGCGCTTCCGGCGGTGGTAGCGCGGAGAGCCGCCACTCCCAGTTTCCTTGCGCCGTGCCCGGATGGTTCATGCGCGCGTCCGAATCGAGCCCGAGCAGGTCCTGCGCGGGGACCACCGCGAGATTCGCCACCGAGGACCAGACGCAGCGGATCATCTCCCGGTGGATCTCCTTGCCGGTGGTCCCCAGATAGCGCAGCGCCGCCGCGCGCTCCCCGGCGTCGAGCTTCTCGAACCACCCGAGGGTGGTGTCGTTGTCATGCGTGCCCGTGTAGGCCACCGAGTTGCGCTCGTAGTTGTGGGGCAGGAAGGTGGGCGCCTGCGGATCGGTGCCGAAGGCGAACTGCAAGAGCTTGATGCCGGGGAAGTGGAACCGGTCGCGCAAGGCAGTGACCTCGGGCGTGACCGCGCCCAGATCCTCGGCGATGAGCTGCGCCGGTCCCAGCGCATCGAAGAGCTTCGCGCCGGGACCGGGACGCCAGTGCCCGTTCTGCGCTGTGGGCTCGCTCGCCGGGATCTCCCAGTATCGGACGAAGCCGATGAAGTGATCGAGGCGCACCGCATCGAATCGCGCGAAGGTCTGCGCGAAGCGCTGCAGCCACCAGCGGTACCCGGTGGCCGCGAGCTTGTTCCAATCGTAGAGCGGGTTGCCCCAGCGCTGGCCGGTGGCGCTGAAATAGTCGGGCGGCACCCCGGCGATCACCGTGGGCTGCCCTTGCGCGTCGAGGAAGAAGAGATCCCGATGCGCCCAGACGTCGGCGCTGTCGTGCGCCACGAAGATGGGCAGGTCTCCGATCAGCCCGACCCCCATGAGATGACAGTCGTCCCGCAGCGCCTGCCAGTGGCGCGCGAAGACGAACTGCTCGAAACGCTGCTGCCGGATCTCCTCGCGCAGCGCGTGGCGCGCGCGGTCCAGCGCGGCGGGGTCGCGGGCGCGCAGCTCCGGCTCCCACTCGGTCCAAGGCCGTTCGTCGCGCGCGTCCTTGATGGCGGCGTAGAGCGCGAAGTCGTCCAGCCAGGCCGCGTTCTCGGCGCAGAAGACCTCGAACTGCGGGTGGTCGCTGGTGCGCTTGCCGAAGGCCACGAAGGCGGTGCGCAACTGCTGCTGGCGCAACGCCCGCGTCGCGCCGTAGTCCACGCGGCCGGCGGCGAGGGGCCGCGCTGCGGCGAGCGCGCTGCGGGGCAGGAGCGCCTCCTCCACCAGCCGCTCCAGGCTGATCAGCAGTGGGTTGCCGGCGAAAGCGGAGAGCGCGCTGTAGGGCGAGTTGCCGTACCCGACGGGTCCGACGGGGAGCATTTGCCAATAGCGCTGGCCGGCATCGCGCAACCAGCGGGCGAAGCTGTGCGCTTCGCTGCCCAGATCGCCGCATCCCCAAGCGCCCGGCAGCGAGGTCGGGTGGAGGAGCACGCCGCTCGCCCGCACGCTGAGATCGAAAGCCATTGCCGCACCACATCTTAGTTACGCAGCCCATGGTAGGAACGGCGCGTGCCGTTGGCTGTCCTGTTTCGTGATCCGGCGCTGGTGGTGGTGGATAAGCCGGCGGGTCTCGCGGTGGACGAGGATCTCCTGCCGCTCGCAGCCCGGGAGCTGGGTCCGCCGGGCGGCCGGGCGTGGCCTCGGGTCGTCCACCGGCTCGACCGTGGGACCAGCGGCTGCCTGGCCTTGGCGCTGGGCAAAGCGGCGGAGCAGGGGCTCGCGCGCTCGCTCGAGCAGGGCACCTGGGAAAAGGAGTATCTGGCCGTCGTTCGCGGGCACCCACCTCCGGCCGGGTCGCTGGACACCCCGTATGGGCCCGACCCGCGGGACCGGCGCCGCTTCACCACGCGCCTGACGACGCCTAGAAGAGCCCGCCTCTCCTACCGGACCCTGGAACGCCTGCAAGACGCGTCGCTCGTGCGCGTGGTTCTCGACACGGGTCGCACGCATCAAATCCGCGTCCAGCTCGCCGAGGAGGGCTATCCGATAGTGGGCGACGACGTCTATGGCGCTGCGCACCCTGCCATCCAGCGGCCGGCGTTGCATGCCGAACGGCTGGCGTTCCCGCATCCGCTGGAGGGCGGCCGCGTAGGCTGCGCGGCTCCGTTGCCGGCGGACATTTCCCGCCTGCTGCACGATTTGGGATGCAAATCCGTGCCGTAGCTGTTACACACTACGAGCCGCAGGTTTGCGGCACGGACGGCAAAGGTGCCGCTCCGTACACGTGAAAGAAGTGCTGCAAATGGTGACTGGTACCGTGAAGTGGTTCAATGATGCGAAGGGCTTCGGGTTCATCGTGCAGGACAACGGCGGCCCCGACGTCTTCTGCCATCACACCGCCATCCAGGCGGATGGGTTTCGCACCCTGGCCGAAGGACAAAAGGTGCAGTTCGAGGTGACCAAGGGCCCCAAGGGCCTGCAGGCCTCGAACGTCCGCCCGGTCGCCTAAGCGCGACTTGGGAACGGTCTGAACGGGCCCGGCCTGCCAAGGCCGGGCTCTTTCGCTTTCAGGAGGGACGCGTGCAGCCCCGATCGAACAAGCGACAGAAGGAGTTGGCGCGGCTCGAGAAGCGCAAGGAAAAGGACGAGCGCCGCGAGCAGCGCAAGAAGGAGAAGTCCGACCGCGTGGTGCCGGAAGGCGAAGACCCGGACATCGCCGGCATCATCCCCGGCCCCCAACCCAAGCCAGAGGACGAAGTACAACAAGGGTGATTCTGAGGACGGTTCAGGCGGGTGCGGATTCGCGGATGGGCAACGACTCTGGAGAGGCGAGGAACTGCTCGAGCTCGTCCTTGCGGGCGGCGGCGTCCCGTTCGCCCAGCTCCAGCAGCTCGGCGTTGTACTCGGCGTCGAAGAGCAGATAGCTGAGCACGTCGGAGGGATCGCCCCTTCCCGCAGCCTCGCCCAGGCGCCTGAGCAGGTAGCCCGCGGGTCCCGTGAGCCGCGCTTTCACCGAGGGCCGCTCGAGGATGTGGGCAGCCAGGATGCCCAGGTCCTGCGACGGGCGGATGAAGATGTCCGACACCGGCCGCAAGCCGCCGCCCGCGGTCTCGAGTGCCGCCGCCACCGGGCCCGGCAACGCGCTGGAGACGCGCGACAGCTCGTGCAGCGCCGCGTTCACCTGGCGCAGGTTGGCGAGATCATTCTCCACGCGATCGAGCAGCAGCGCATCCAGCAGCTTGCCGAAGAGGAAGAGCGGCGAGGAGAAGGCCTGTTGATCCTCGACGTCCTGCCGCCCCGCCCGCGGCGCCGGGCCACCGCGCTTCGAGCGCAGTCCCACCACCAGCACGCGGCCGGCGCCCAGCCGCAGTGCGGGCGCGATCGGCGTGTTCTGTCGCAAGCTGCCGTCCGAATAGACGCGACCGGCCACGCGGACGGCGGGGAAGATGATGGGGATGGCGGCGGAGGCGAGCGCGTGCTGGGGCGTGAGCCGCACCGCCGCCCAGTCCACGGCGCGGTCGCGCGAGACCAGGAGTGCCTGCGCCTCGGTCTCCACGAACACCACCGTGTGGCCGGTCTCGATGTCGGTAGCGGAGACGGTGACACCGAGCACGCGCCGCTCGGCCACGCCCTGGTGCAGGCTGCGCCAGGGGATCACCGATCGCACCAGGTCAGCCAGCGGCCCCGCGTCGAGCAAGCTGCGCGGACCCTCCGGCCGTGCCGAGCCCAGCAACCAGCGCAACAGGCCGGCCAGGTCGCGCCAGCCGCGGCGGAAGATCTGGTCGAGCCCGAGCTCCTGCCACTTCTCGGCGAGCTGGCCGATGGCGAAGTCGCGCACGTCGTGGTGCGCGGCCAGGGCGCAGGCGTTGATGGCGCCCACGCTGGTGCCTGAAAAGATGCGCGGCCGGGCGAAGTCGCCCAGCCGCGGTGCAAGCTTGCCGAGAACGTAGCGGAGGACGCCCACCTCGTAGGCGCCGCGCGCGCCGCCTCCGGAGAGGACCAGCGCGAGCGGCGATTCGGCGTCCGCCATGCGGGGCTAGAAGCGGAAGTCGATGCCGCTCGCCAGCCAGACGGAGTAGCCGCTGAAGGCGCTGATGTTGGCGGTGCTCTCGGAGCTGAGCGGGAAGTCCGCATCGGCCTCGATGTAGATCTTGAAGAGCACCAGCGGGATGGTCAAGCCCACGCCGAGCCGGAGGTCGACGGTCTCGCGCGGGTTGTTGCTGTCGATGTTGATGGGCAGCGCCGCGCGCGCATAGATGGGGAGGACCGGCGGCGAGAGCCGGATGCCGGGACGGAAGACCCAGGCGATGCCGCCGGTCTGGCCCACGGGAGGGTTGGCGAAGAACTGCCGGGAGATCTCCGCGTCGATGGAGAGGATCGACCCTGGGGTCCAGTAGCTCAACATGAGATCGCCGGCCAGGGGCCAGTTGTCGGTGAGGACCTGGGTGGATCCGTTGCTGTGCGTGGCGATGTTCGCCTCGAGCCCGCCGCGCAGCCCGAGATCGGCGCGCGCTGCGAGAGGAGCGGCGAGGAGAGCAGCTGCGAGAACCATCTTGTTCACGTAAGCCTCCGATGCGGTCCTAGAAATTGGACCATCAGAGTGCCCGTCCGGCCACTTTTCGGACGGGTTTCTACGCCGACAAGTCCAGCATCCGCTGCACCGGCCGGAGCGCACGGACGCGCAGCTCCTCGGGCAATGTGATCTCGGGTGCGCGGTCGCGCATGCACGCGTAGAGCTTCTCCAGCGAGTTGAGCCGCATGTACGGACAGATGCTGCAGTTGCAGCCGCTGCTGGGCGGCGCCGGAATCAGCTCCGCGTCGGGCCGCGCCTTCGCCATGAGGTGCAGGATGCCGGGCTCCGTGGCCACGATGAAGCTCTTTGCCGGGCTGGTCTTCACGTGCTCGAGCAGGCCCTTGGTGGAGCCCACGTAGTCGGCGATGGCCAGCACGCTCGCCTCGCATTCGGGGTGGGCGATGAGCTCCGCCTGTGGGTTGCGCACCTTCAGCTTCTGCAGCTGTCTCTCGGTGAACTGCTCGTGCACGATGCAGAAGCCCGGCCACTTCACCATCTCGCGGCCGGTCTTCTTCTCCACCCACGCGCCCAGGTGCCGGTCCGGCGCGAAGACGATCTTCGTCTCGGCGGGAAAGCTGCGCACGATCTTCTCCGCGTTGCTGGAGGTGCAGATCACGTCGGAGAGCGCCTTCACGCCGGCGGAGCAGTTGATGTAGCTGACGACCTTGTGGCCCGGATACTTCTCCAGCCACTTCGCGAACTGGTCGGGCGGGCAGCGGTCTGCCAACGAGCAGCCGGCGTCGAGATCGGGCAGCAGCACCTGCTTGTCGGGGTTGAGGATCTTCGCCGTCTCGGCCATGAAGTGGACGCCGCAGAAGACGATCACCTTCGCCTTCGTCTTCGCCGCCTGCTGCGAGAGCTGCAGCGAGTCGCCGACGAAGTCGGCCAGGTCCTGGATGTCGGCGTCCTGGTAGTAGTGGGCCAGGATCACCGCGTCGAGATCGCGCCGGAGGCGCTCGATTCCGTCGAGCAGCGCCTGGCCCTGCGGAAGTTCGCTCATGCCCCTCATTCTAACGCCTCGCGCACCAGCTCGCCGAGGCGCGCCACGATGCGGCGTCCACCGTCGTCGACCTGCGCGAAGCGATAGTCGCTGCGGCCGGCGGAGAGCTCGTCGACGTGCGCGAGGTCGAGATCGCGGAAGGTGGCCACCGTCACCGCGCGGCCTTCCACCACCACGCCCACCGGCGCGCGCTCCTCGAGGCGGGAGAGCAGCGCCTTCTTCACCGGGCGGGCCAGAGCCTTGGGCACCCGCGCCACCAGCACGCCGCGCGCCTCTTCGCGCGCCTGCGCGGCCAGCTCCTCCACGGGCGCGAGCGCCTCCTCGTGTGCCAGGGCGAGCTGCTCCATGCGCTTCCGCAGCGGTGGCGGCACCTCGCCCTTCACCAAAGCATCCACGATCTGCTGCCGCAGCGTCTCGCGCTGCGCGCTGCGCAGCTCCGCGGCGGCGTGATCCAGCGCGTCGGAGATCAGCCTGGCCTGCGGCGAAAAGGAGTGCCCGCGCCCGGGGCTGTCGGCGGCGCGCGCGTCCTCGTCGGCATCCGGCCAGGGCGGCCGGCCTCCGCGCAGGTACTTCACGGCAGAGAGCAGGCCGTCGAAGTCGGCGTGCGCCACCACCACGTCCACAGGCCCTGCCCGCGCCACCACTTCCGGGGTGACCAGCTCGGGACAGGCGTGAGCCTGCTGGTTGGGGACGAGGAGGAATCGCGGATCTTGCCGGTACCGTGCCCAGCCTACGGGGTG
This sequence comes from Myxococcales bacterium, assembly GCA_035655715.1. GTDB lineage: Bacteria > Myxococcota > Myxococcia > Myxococcales > 40CM-4-68-19 > 40CM-4-68-19. The sequence goes on from DASRTX010000633.1 coordinate 12,332, forward strand.
CTCGTGATGGTCGATCCAGATGGCGAGCCGATCGCCCAGCGCCTCCAGGAATGGGAGCGTGGTCTTCTCGAAGTTCTCCCCACCCGCGAAGGCGATATCCACCACCGCCACGCGACCCTGCTCGGGCGGTGCCGGGAGATTGCCGGGTTGCTCGACGAAAACCACGGGCATCCGCCCAGTGTATCGCGGCCGCGCGCGATGCGGCGCGCAGTGTTCAAACCCGCGCGCCTCTGCCTTCCGCGGCGACCCCGTCGCGGTTATCCTGCCGCGCGCGATGCAGAACTTGCGAGACAAGCTGCTGAAGGCGGGTCTGGTCACCGAGAAGCAGGCCAAGGAGGCGGCGCGCGATCAGAAGGGCGCGGCACCGAAACAGCACAGGCAGCGGGAAGAGCAGCTCTCCGCCGAGGAGCGGCAGCGGCGCGAGGCGTTCGCGGCGCGCGAGGCGGAGCTCGCGGAGGAGCGGCGCAAGGAGGCGGCCAAGGTGGCCGAGGCGCGCATGCAGTCCGAGCGCGCGCGTCGCCTGCGGCAGTTGGTGGAGACGCACCGGGTCCAGGAAGCGGGCGAGGTCACCTTCCACTACGTGCGGCGGAGCGGCAAGATCGGCCGGCTCGACGTCTCGCTGGAGATGCAGAAGCGGCTGGAGCAGGGCGCCGCCGCGGTGGTGGAAGATCCCGGCTCGCCAGACTGCGCGGTGGTGCTGGCGGACGCGGCCAAGCGGATCTACGAGGTCGATCCGCGCGCGATCCGCTTCTGGTTCGGCCCGGAAAAGCCGATCGGCTTTTCCGACGCGGGCGAATAGCTATCGCTTCCGCTTGCGGTAGCGGATCACCGCCAGCGCGAAGGTGACGACGGCGAGCGGAAGGGCGATGCCGTAGCCCAGCCTCGGCGGCAGCGAGTGCGTCTGCGCCAGCCCGGCGAAGAGGAGCACCATCAGGACGAGGAAGTTGATGAGCGGGCCCATCAGACGTTTCCGAACGCCTCTCCGCGCGTGAAGATGTCCAGCACCAGCGGGTGCCGCTCTTGCCGCTGCATGGCGGCGATCAGGCCGGCGTGGCGCGAGAGCGACACGGAGCGGACCATCTTCATGGTGGGGGTGAGCTCGCCGGTCTCCAGCGAGGGCGCCTCCGGGACCAGCGCGACGCGGCGCACGCGCTCGAAGTGCGCCGAGGAGGTGAGATTCGCCGCCTGGAGCGCCTCGACGAGTGCGCGGCGAAGCTCGGGAACCCGAACCAATTCCGGGAGCGCGCCGGGAACCTCGAGGTCGCGCTCGGAGAGCCAGCGCTGGGCGACGCCCTCCGACAGCCAGCAGAGCGCGCTCACGAAGGGCTGCGACGAGCCCAGCACCACCGTCTGCTCGATCAGCGGCGTGGCCGCGACGATGCGCGCCTCCACCTCGCCGGCGGAGACCTTTTCGCCGTTCTCCAGCTTGAAGACGCCGTCGATGCGCCCGTACAGCTTGAGTCCGGCCTCGGTCCACTCGCCCAGGTCGCCGCTGCGCAGCCAGCCTTCGCGCAGCGCGCGGGCGGTGTCGTCCGGGCGGTTGTGATAGCCGCGCATGATCTGAGGTCCGCGCACGAGGATCTCGCCGCGTGAGCCCAGGCCGGGGACCGGTTCCAGCTTCACCGCCGTGCCCGGCAGCGGATGGCCCACCATGCCCGCGGCCCGCGGCTGGTCGCGGCGGGTGAGGGTGGCGCAGGGGGAGGTCTCGGTCAGTCCCCAACCTTCCAGCACCGGGACGCCCAGCTTCTCGAACCACTCGAAGGAAGGCTCGCTGAGCGGCGCCGCGGCGCTGAAGACGAAGCGCAGGCCTTTCAGGGCGTCGCGTGCGGCGGCGTCGCGGTTGGCGCGGCCGATCATCGCGTTGTAGACGCGGGGAACGCCGAAGTAGACGGTGGGGCGCACCTCCGCGAGGTTCTGGAAGATGCGATCGAGGTCGCGGCCGCGGGAGTCGTCGATCACCAAGAGCGATCGGTGCCACAGCGCCATCATCCGCTCGAAGAGCGCGCCGAAGCAGTGGTGCCAGGGGAGGTAGCTGAGGAAGACGTCGCGCTCGGAGAGGTCCCAGACGGCGGCGATGGCCGCCTGTTGCGAGAGCGCGTTCCAATGCGTGAGCTCGACGCCCTTCGGCTTGCCGGTGGTGCCGCTGGTGTAGAGCAGCCAGGCCATGTCGTCGCGCCCGGCCTCGATGGTGTCGTGCTGGCCCGAGCGCTCTAGGGCGGAGAGCGGCGTGGCACGCTGGTCGCCGGGAAGCGGCTGTCCCTCGAGGACGACGATGTGTTGCAGCTGCTTCGCCGTCGAAAGCTGTTGTTGCTGCGCGGGTCCGCCGGCCACCGCGACCCGTGCGCCGGAATCGAGCAGGCAGTGGTGGAGCACGGCCGCGCTGTAGCCGGGAAAGATGGGCGCGACGCCGGCGCCCAGCGTCTGCGCCGCCATCTCCGCGACCAGCATCTCGGGGGAGTTGAGGGAGACGAAGGCCACCACGTCGCCGGCCTTGACGCCGAGTGAGGCGAGGCCCGCCGCGACACGGCGGCGCTGTTCGTCCAGCGCGCTCCAGGAGAGGTCCTGCCATTTGCCGGAGGCGCCACGGGAGCGGATCGCGGTGCGCTGCGGATCGATCGATGCTCGCTGGGCGATCAGCCCGGGGACGCTGCGCAAGGGCACGTCTGGCAGAGAAGGACCCGCCATCTCTTTGTCGGACACGCATCCACTGTTGCCCGTGCCGCGCAGGAGAGCAAGGGGGGGCGCCTCCGGGTCCGCCGGACGACGCAGTCACCTCCGGAGGTCCCGTGTCAGTCGATGAAGGGTGAGCGCGCTTCCAGCAGTGTGATTACGCCGAACACGTTGCTGCCCGCGGCGCCCTTGTCGACCAGCCGCCCGATCTCGTCGACCTCGCGCAGCGTGCCCCCCGCAGTATCGCCGACATTGCCGCCCACCAGTTGGATCTTGCGCACGCCGCCGTAGTCGCCGAAACCGATAGCCACGTCGGAGTGCGACTTGCCCGACGCATCCTTGTTCTTGTTGTTCCCGTCCCAGAAGTCGCGCTTGAGGCTGGTGTAGCTGAAGTTGCCGCCACCCGCGCGGTTCTTGCAGAGGATGTCGCCGGGCTGCGGGATGATCTCGTCGATGGCGTAGAGCCAGAAGGGCTTGTCGTGGTCCTTGCGCTCACGGTTGCGCATGGCGCCCACGATGAAGGTGATGTGCTTCGAGGCGAACTCGAAGCCCATGTCGTCCGTGACGCCGGCGCTGCGCATGACCCAGCTGACGAAGGCGGCGCTCCAGGCATAGTCCTCGTTGTCGGCGGCGGACTGGGTGGCGTTGGTGTTGGCGTCGGCCGTGCTCAGGCCCACGCCGTCGCGCCAGTATTTGACCAGGTGGTCGAACATCTTCGGGTCGTTCTCCTTGAGCAAGCCGCCTGCGGGGTCGAGCCAGGCCCCCTGCTCCTCGTCGGCGGTCTTGATGATGTCGAAGCGAAGCTGTCCCCAGTCGGTGGCCAGCGCGTGCACGGGAGTGAGCACGCGCGCCGGCGACACCGCCCTGCCGATGCTCCGGGCGAGCGCGCCCGCGATGCGATCGCGGTAGGCGGGGGTGGCCAACCGGGTCTCCTCGGCGGGGTCGGTCAGGTAGCTGATCTCGCTGATGCAGCGGGCGGTGCGCGCGTCGTGCAGCCCGTCGTCGAGCACGCTCCAGGACCCCGGATGCAGGCCGCCGTCGGCGTGCCCCAGTTCACGTACCAACTCGCCGCGGACCGCGTCCGCCAGCCGGCGCGAGGCCGGGCCGGCGCGTCGCGGGATCAGCACCTCGGTGCCCTGCGCGCGAGGGTCGTCGGCGCCGTTGAAGTGGAGCGAGAGGAAGACGTCGGCGCGGCGCTGGCGCGCCTGCTGCGCCCGCTCGCGCGCGCTCGGATTGGCGTCGGCGGAGCGTGTCATCACCACGGTGTGGCCTTCCGCCTGCAGCCGTCCGGCGAGGCGCCGGCCGATGTCGAGCGTGAGCATCTTCTCCTGCGCGCCTCGCGCGCCGGTGACGCGATTGTGGCTGGAGCCGGGAGAGTCGCTGGTCCCGCCGTGGCCCGGGTCGAGGACGATGGTTGCCATGCGCGCAAGGCCCAGCATGGTCCGTACCAGGGCCGCTTCACGGCGGGAGAGGCGTCGCGAGGCATGCCCGAGCGGGCGCACCCTGCCCCCGAGGTCCTGCCCGGCCGGGCACCGACAGGCGCCATCAGGGCGCAATCCGCGCGGTACGTCGCTTGCCTGAAGGAAGCAGGCGGAGGTGCGCATGCGGACCGTGGTTCTCGATCCCGGACATGGTGGCAGCGAGCCACGGGCGCTTTCGACGCCGGTTGGCGTTCGCGGGCCTTGTGGCACGCAGGAAAAGGAGCTCACTCTGGCCCTGGCCCGCCGGATCCGGGCGCGGCTCGAGCCGCACGTGCGCGTGCAGCTCACGCGCGACGGGGATCGCAACCTCTCGCTCGAGGAGCGCGCCGCGCTCGCGCGCAGGCTGGGCGCGAGCGCGTTCGTCTCGCTGCACGCCAACGAAGGCCGCCCCGGAGAGCGCGGCTGCGAGACCTGGGTGCATCCGCGCGCGGCAGAGAGCTCGCGCGCGCTTGCCGCCCAGGTGCAGCGTGCGGTCGCGCGGGTCATCGGCCCTGGCCGCGGCGTGAAGAGCGGCGGGCTCTCGCTGCTGGATCCGGCGCGCCTGGGCACTGCCACCGATGCCTGCATGGTGGAGCTGGACTATCTGAGCGACGCCGGCGCGGAGAGGCGCCTGCGCGACGGCGCGACTCTCGACGCCATTGCCGGCGCGCTGGCCGGCGCCGTGCGCGAGCACCTCGCCGCGGGCGAGCGTTACGGCAAGACGCTGGCGCGCGTGCTCGCGGCGCCCCTGCCCTCGCCCTGCGCGCACCGCTACGAGATCGCCAGGTCGGCCCTGCCCGCCTCCATGGCGCTGGTCAAGCAGCACCTCGGCGGCGTGGCGGGCAGCAAGACCGCGCTGATCATCCGCAGCAACGAGATCCGGAAGGGCGGCGCGGTGGACGTCGCCGTCCACCTGCACGGGTATTCCGGCGACGGTCCCGCCATGTCGCTGCTCAACAAGGAGCCCTTCAGCGGCCTGGACTTCGTCGATCCGGACGACACCGAGAACCCGTATTCCTGGAGGGAGCGGCCCACGGTGGGCATCCTGCCCCACGGGCTCTACTCGGGCGACGCCTCCGCGCCGGCCGACAGCATGGCGTTCATGCGCTACACTTGGCCGGCGTTCGCCACCGCCGCGGGGCTGCAGGAACTGATCGACTTCTCGCTGCAGCGCGTGGCGGCGGAGCTTGGCCTCGACGCGCTCACCTGCAAGCGGCTGGTGCTCACCGCGCACTCCGGCGGCGGGGCCGGCGCAATGGCGATCCTGGGCCACACCGAGCCCGACGAGGTGCAGCTCTTCGACGCCACCTACGGGTCCACAGTGCCGCTCGTCACCTGGATGAGGGCGCGACTCGGAGCCGATGCGGCGCGTATCCGCCAGATCTCGGGGGCGGACGTGCACAAGGAGCTGTCCGACTGGGGCGGCGCGATGCGCGTGCTCTACCTGGATCGACCGAAGTCGGGAACGGTGAGCCAGGCGGAGGCCGCGCACCGCGAGTTGGTGACGGCGCTGGGCAGCATGGCGGACGTGGCGGCGCACCTGTGCCCGCTCTGGCGCGTGGAGCACCAGGACGACTCCGATGTGCCGCGGGTCGAGCACACCCCCATGCCGCGCATCTTCGGCTTCCAGTTCTTGTCGGACGCCGCTGCGGATCTCTCGCCAAAGGCCATCCGCCCGCTTCCCGCCGTGCCCTGCGCGATGCCGGCCGCGCAGTCGTACGGCCGCCGCGGCAGGAAGTACGGTCACCGCCGCGAGGCCGTGCGCGCGCTCGACGACAACCAGTTCATGTTCACGCAGTCGCAGGCCGTGCTCGAGCACATCGCCGACTCGCTGCGCCGCGCCGAAGGCACGCGCTTCGACCAGGTGCACTACGACAGCGGGCGGGTGAACTTCGGCATCGGAAGCTGGACCGGGAGCACCATCGCAACGCTGCTCGACGCGTATCTCGCCGTCGCCGATGAGCAGGGCGCCCGCGCCCAGCTGTTTGGCTTCTTCGGCGGCGAGCCGGCGTTCACCGCGCTGCGCGACCGGTTCGCGGACCAAGGCGCCGGCGCCGCCATCTCGGCGGCCGAGCAAGGCGCGCTGGAGCGCCTGGGCGCGGACACCGCGCTGCAGGCAGCGCAGATCCGGCAGCTCGCCGCCGACGTGAAGCGCGACGTCGACACCATCGAACCCGACAACAAGTACCCGTTCATCGACGGCTACATGGACGGCATCACCGAGCTTGCGGCGCACGTGCTGGTGCACGCGATGCACCAGCACGGGGGAGTCAACGACCTGATCGCCGCGGTCGTCGCCAGTCACGGCGGCCAGGCCGCCTTCGACGGCGAGATCACCGCCGGGACCGTGGACGAGAAGGGCTTCCTCTCCCAGATCGGCGACCAGGTGGTGGCGCGAGTGGCCGAGAAGTACAAGAAGGGCGTCCGCGCCCGCTACGACACGCTGATCGGCAACTACGCGGCATCCGACATCGGCTACTTCTTCCACCCCAAGGCCGCGGATGCTCCGGTGGCTCAGGCGGTGCGGCCGCTGGGCGTGGACGAGCAGTACCAGCTCCACGAGTCGGCCGCGGTGCTGGCGCATGCGCGCGACGCGCTGGCAGAGACGGGACTGGACGTCGACAGCGAGACGCTCAAGAGCGATCTCGCCTCGGTGGGGAACGACGGGAAGTACCCGTACATCGACGGGTACATGAACGCCATCAGCGAGCAGGCAGCGCAGGTGCTCGTCCAGGCCATCCATCAGCACGGGGACTTCAAGGACCTGGTGTCGGCGGTGGTGGCCGCGCACGGCGGCGAGGACGCGCTGGGCAAGGAGATGGTGGCCGGCACGGTCACCGAGCCCACGCTGCTCGACGAGATCGCGGCGCAGGCGGTGGCGAAGACGGCCGCCGCGAATCGGCCCGCGGTGCGCAAGAACTACGACAAGCTGGCGGCGTACCGAGCCTCGACCATCGCGTACTACTTCAACCCGCAGGCAACCGGGGCGTCGGCATCGTCGCCCGTGACGCCAACCTCGTCGTACCTGCCGACCAAGGTGCGGAACTTCTGGGGCCTCGACGCGCGTCGCAAGCATCACGCCACCTGGCATTACGTGCGCCGCTGGAGCCCGCTGTCCGGGCCCGAGAAGGCCGACTGGACCTCGAAGGGCTGGCAGCCGCCCCACGAGAACGGGAAGCCCGGTGCCGGCCTCGACTTCCTGGGCATGCACCGGCAGATGGTGGCGCACCAGCAGGTGGCGCTGAAGCTGGCCGGCGACCCGCTCTACAGCACCTCGGCCGGCTGGGCTGCGGTACCGTTCGATCACGCCGACCCGGACTGGCCGATGCCCGTGGTCACGGGGCCGAAGCTCCTGCTCGACCAGAAGGCCCAGGCGGCGAGCGACGGGTGGAAGAAGATCGTCGCCGACCGCTTCGAGAACGATGCGTGGCTTGCCACCGTCTCGCTGGACGAGTTGGGCACCGAGATCGAATGGGGCGGCATGCACGGTTGGCTGCACTACCACTGGTCCTCCGCGGAGCCGGCCAGCGCGGTGTCGGCGACCAACGGCGCGCTCTTCAACGACTGGCTCGGGCACCCGTTCTCCTCCGCCGCCAACCCGGCGTTCTGGAAGTTGCACGGGTGGATCGACGACCGCATCGCGCAGTGGGAAAGCGCCACCGGAAAGTCGGCGACCCCGCTCCTTTCCGGCGCCTGGAGCGGCCCCATGCCAGCGCCGCCGTCGGCGCTTGCGCTCTCCGAGATGCCGGAGATGGACGGCATGCCGGAGATGGACGACGCGCTCTGGAACCGCTATCGCGAATCGATCGCGGCCTGGCGCTTCGAGACGATGTCTCCCGAGGAGTTCCTCGACGCCTTCCCGGATACGCCAACCGAGCAGCGCCTTGCGGGCCGCCGCTACGGCGCGGCCAACTCGTACTGGCCCGAGAAGTATCCCGTGCTTGGCATCGACGTCTCGCTCTGGGACGGCAAGATCGACTGGAACAAGGTGCAGGGCTGGAAGAACCCCGACGACAACCCCATCTCCTTCGTCTTCATCAAGGCGACGGAAGGCCCCACCACCAAGTTCCCGGGGGGAATCTTCGACCCGCAGTTCGAGCGCAACTGGGCGCTGGCCAGCGGCCGCGAGACGCATCAGAGCGCGGCGGTGCTGGCGCGCCTGGTCCACTCGCTCGACCCTGATGGCACGAAGGGCGTCACCCGGGACGACGTCAAGAAGGACCTCGAGTCGGTTTCCGGCGACGGCGCCTACCCGTACATCGACGGCGGCATGGGCGCGATCAGCGAGCAGGCCGCCCAGGTGCTGGTGCATGCCATCCGGCAGCACGGCGACTTCAAAGATCTAATGTCCGCAGTCGTGGCGAAGCATGGCGGCAGCGACAAGCTGGGCGAGGAGATGGTGAAGGCGCTGGACGGCGGCAAGAGCATCGAGCCGAAGCTGCTCAAGGAGATCGCCGACGAGGCCGTTTCGCAGACGCCCGCCGCGGACCGGCCCAAGGCGCGCGCCGAGTACGACGGCGTCTTGAAGAACTTCGCCGACACGGGCATCTCGTACTACTTCTCCCCCGGCACGCAGAGCACCGGCATCCTCCGCAGCGCGTATCACTTCTTCCACCCCGCCCACGACGGGGCGGCGCAGGCGCGGCAGATGATCACCGCCATCGAACGCGCTGGCGGGTTGCGACCCGAGGACCTGGCGCCGGTAGTGGATTTCGAGACGGGAGACGGGCTCGCCGACAAGGCACGGATCGCGAACGAGCTGTTCGCTTGCCTCACCACCCTGGAGACCGCCCTGGGCAGGACGCCATTCATCTACTGCAACTTGCAATGGCAGGAGTGGATCCCCACCGCCGACGACGCGCGCTTCGCCCGGTTTCCGCTCTGGTTCGCGCGCTACGATCGGGGCGACGATACGCCCACCTCGCTGGACCCGGGCAAGCCGGGCGCGCACGCGATTGGCTTTGCCACGGTGTGGACGGAGCCGCCGCTGCCGCTCACGCGCTACGCGTCGGACTGGGCCTTCTGGCAGATCCGCATCGCGCCGGGAAACGAGATCGACGGCATTCCCAGCAAGGTCGATTGCGACGTCTTCAACGGCACGCGCGCCCAGCTGGAGGCGCTGACCGTCGGAGCAGCCGACCGGATGCTGGCGCTCGAGGACGAGGACCGCGGCATCGAAGGACCCATTCCCGACGAGATCACTGCCGCCGCCTGAGGCGCGAGAGGAGCATGCGAATGCAGCGTTCTACCCATTGGAAGAACGGCGCCCGCCGCCGCTACGGCGCCGGCCCCGAATACCCGCAGGCCTCGCGCTTCGAGGCCGCGGCCGCCGGGAACTTCCGGGCCGGCAGCCGGACCTCGGCGTCGAGGGTGGTCATCCACATCACCGACGGCAGCACCACCACAGGCACCGTGCGCTGGTTCCAGGATCCCGCCTCAGGCGTCAGCGCCCATTACGTGGTGGGCCGCGACGGCGAGGTGGTGCAGATGGTCAAGCACAGCGACGTGGCCTTCCACGCCCACGGCGCCAATGCCGACTCCATCGGCATCGAGCACGTGGCCCGGGCGCGGCCGGCCACGCCGCCCACCGAGACGGAGTACGGCGCGTCCGCGGCGCTGGTGCGCTGGCTCTGCGACCTGTTCGCGATTCCCGCAGACCGCGAGCACATCGTCGGGCACGCCGAGGCGGATCCGAAGACCAGCCACGCCGGCTGCCCCGGCTCGGTCTGGGACTGGAACTACTTCATGGGCATGGTGAAGTCCGCCACCGCATATCCCAGGGAAGCGGCGACCGAGGGCTTGGCCACGCGCAACGTGCGGCGGAGCACGGGTGCGCACGAGCGTTACGGCGGCGCCGCGGTTGCGCTCACCTCGCCGGAGAGTGGGTCGGACTTCATCGCGCGGATCCAGGGCCTGAACGACGCCAAGCGGGAAGCCGCAGTGCTCGATGCCATCCAGATGGGCCACGTTCCCGACTTCATGGGCAGCCTCCAGGAGGTGGCGCTCTCGTTCACCGACGGGTCGGGCACGAGCCACAGCGCCGTGGTCAAGGTGACGCCCGATTACCTCTGTATCGGCGACGACAGCGACCCCTTCCGCACGCCGATGAAGCCCGGCACCGCCCAGCGCGTCGCCGACGCCTACGGGATGCTCCTGCCCACCCGCAAGCTGGTAGATGCCATCTGGAAGGCGGCCTCGGTGAAGCTGGATCCGAAGCCCATCGACAACGCCGAGGGCACCTCGACCGCGGCATGGGTCAAGCACAACCAGATCGTGGAGGGCCAGCTCGGAGGCGCGCACGGCGAGCTGACGGCGGGGCACAAAAAGGACGTGGTGGTGAGCAGCCAGCTCGCGGGCAAGCCGGGCAAGGTGGCGATCTACGGCTGGCACAAGGCCAATGGATCGCCCATCCAGCCGCTCTCCACCGTGCACGGTGACTTCTACGCCGACTACAGCCATGGGATCCGGCTGGTCTCGGGCACCATCGTGGTGGACGGCACCGAGCAGAAGCTGGAAGACGTGTACCGCGATCCGTCGCTCTCCGCGCTGGTGAGCGACGAGGGGCCCCTCTCGTTCACGCGGTATCCGACGCCCTGATCGCCCTGCCTACTTCAGCTCCTCGAGCGAGAGGTCGATGATCGCGCCTTGGAAGAGGCGCGCATCGGCCACCCGCTTGAGGACGTCAGCCTCCACGTCGGCCAAGGTGCTGCCGCCCACCTTGAGCAGGCCCAGCCAGGGCAGGTCCACTTCGCCGCCGTCGTTGATCGCGTAGGCGCCCGACGCCTTGTCGAGCGCGCCGCCCTTCCCCAGGATGCGCAGCCAGAACGTGTCGCCGGGATTGAGCGGCTGCTCGTAGATGACTCCTTTGGGCGAGAGGGAAGCATTGACGGTGGCGCCGGAGAAGATCTTCGCCGCCACCAGCGCCGCTTGCACCTGCTTGCGCAAGTCCACCAGCTTCAGTTCGCGGGCCCGGATCGGCTGCAGATCGGGGATGCGCAGGATGACGCCGCCCTCCTCGCCCGCCGTCGGGTCGCCCTTGATCGGGTACTCGTGGCTGTACCCGGCCGCCACGGCGCCCACCTGGTCGCGCACTTCGACGGCGACGACCTGGTTCTTCGCCAGCGGTGGCGGGCCCATCTCCTCGTCGTCCGCGAGGTCGGAGAACTCTTCATCCGCAAGCGCGAGGTCCCCGGCCCAGCGCAGCCGGCTGGCCACGGAAGCTGGCGCTCCAAACCGCGCGCTGCCCGTGAAGTCGGGCGCGATGCGCAGCCAGGGCGGGCGATCGAGCGGCGCTGAAAGCGACGGGCGGCGCGCGCCGGTTGTCGCGGCCAGGTAGTACACGCGCGGAACGCGGCCGAACCGGCGGAGCACCGCGCTCGGCAGCACCCAGACGGCATGTCCCGTGGACGCCCGCGCCGCCGCGCCCGGCGCGGCATAGAAGCTGTCGTCGCGACGGGAGGCGGAAGCAGCCGCGGAGAAGAGGCGAGGGTCCGTCGCGCAGGCCACTTCGAAGCCGCAGCGGGGTGGCACCTGCACCAGGAAGGAAGCGTCGGGAAAGCGCGGCGAGACCTGGTCGCGGCAAGGCACGATGCGGGGTGCGTTCACGGCGGTCCTCCTCCTCCATGCTCCGGCCTTCGGCCTCCGCCCAGCGCGAGGGCGTGCAGCGCGCTGTCCTTGCCTACGTAGAAGACGCGGGCAGAGCCGCCGGCGCTGGCGCCCACCGGGTCGCCGGCTGCGCATGCGGCGCCGGACACGCCGGCGGCGGCGATCAGATCGGTATGCTCCCATCTGCCGCGCAGGCGGCTGAGCGCGTGCAGGTGATCGTCAGCGGCGCGGTAGACGACGTGCGCGCCGGCGCGGTGGCTGAACGCGCATGGCCCCGAGACGGCAGGTGGGGCGGCCGGCGCGAGCGCGTGCAGGTCCGCATGCGACCAGCGGCCTTCGCCGCCCTCGAGGAGATGCAGCCGTCCGTCGGCGCCGCGGTATGCGATGCAGCCGGAAGCGCCATCCGCGAATGCCGCAGGGGCGAAGGTGGCAGGCGGCGCGCCCGCCAGGGCGGAGAGATCGATGGCCGTGCAACGCCCGCCCCAGCTCGTCATGACCAGGTGTCCGCTGCGCTCGCTGCGATGGACGGTCCGGGGACCGCCAGACGACAGCCAGACCGCGGGGTCGCTGCCCGCAGCTTCCGTGGACTGCTGCGTCCAGCCGCTTGCGCCTCCGCGAAGCGCGTGGAGCCGGCCGACTCCGCGATAGAAGATCCACGCGTCGCCCCCTGCGATGAGGGCCTGGGGATCCCCCGCGGCGGCCGGCGCTCCACCCAGGTTCTCGGAACGCCAGCGCTCCGTGCGCGCGCAGAGCCGCAGCGCGCCTCCGCCGTCGCGGTAGACGACGCACCTTCGCGAGGCCAGCCGGAACGCCGCCGGATCGCCCGCTGCCCTGGGCGCCCCGCTGGGCTCGGTGACGAAGTCGAGCGCGCCAGGCAGCGCCCACTCGCGGACGTGGCCGTCGGGCAGCGTCCAGTAGCCGCGGATGGCATCGTCCATCAGGAGCGACGGCCGCCCCGCGCGATGCTGGGCGGCGGCCACGGCCGGCGGCACCGCTCGATAACGCTCGAGCAGGCCCACCGGAGCGCCCAGCCGGGGCGACTCGCCCTCGCTGCGCCACACCGTGGAACTTTGCTCGCTCCGCGAGCTGCTGCTCCAGCGGGACCCGCGCCCACGGGAGGCGGAGAAGAGGATGTGCGCCGGCGCACCCGCCAGCCGCGAGGCGCCTTGCAGGCCTGCGGCGAACTCGTGGAAGGGTACGGTGTAGCGCTCGCCGCGACCCACCGGCCAGGGATCGATCACCTTCACCCAGGTGCCATCCGGCGTTCCGTCGCCCTGCGCGCCCGCGACCACGATCACGTGCAGCTCGGGCGAGGCCTCGCCTACCCAGAGCGGTCCGCGCTCCTCGAGGAACTGTCGCAGCCGCGACACGGTGAGGGGCAGCGCCGGCGCGCTGGCAAGTCCCCACGCCCGCGCCAGCTCCTCGACGTCGTGCGGTCGCAAGCCTTCGCGGTACTCCTCCCACCGCCCGCTGCCGCGCGCCAGCTCCTCCGCGTCCACGTCGATGCAGTCGCGCCAGCCGATGATCATCGCGGCGCCCGCCGCCCAGCAGCTCATCCCGGTGAGCTGCGGGACCAGCGGCACCTGGTGGAACACCTCGAACTTCTCGCGGACCTCGTGGCTGCGCTCCACGGTGGCGTGGCCCAGGCGTTCGCGGCCCAGGTAGCGGGCGATGCCGGAGGCGAGCGCGCCGGCCATCCGCTCGCGATAGAGGGAATCAGAGAGCCGGCGCTCCTCTACCGGGTCGGTGAGATATGCCAGTTCCGCAAGGCACGCCGCGCCGCGGTGCGGGTCGGGCGTGAGCACGTCCATCGGCCCGTCGCGCACGCCGCGATCCGCGAGCCGCGTCGCGGCGGTCACCGCGTCGAGCAGATCGCGCGCCAGCGCGCGGCTCTCCTCTCCGCAGTCCGGATGGACCCAGGCTTCGCTCCCCTGCATCCCGGGATCTCCGTCGCCGTTCAGGTGCAGCGACACGAAGACCTCGGAGCCGCGCGCCGCCAGCGCACGGTCGCGCAAGCCAAGGTTCACGTCGCCGTCGCGGGTGAGCCTGGAAGCCAGGCCGCGCGCGCCCAGCAGCCTGCGCACGCGCCGGGCAAGGTCGAGCGTTACCTCCTTCTCCAGCGTTCCCGACGGCCCCACGGAGCTGTTCGACGACGAGCCTCCCACCGCTGCCGTCCCGCCGTGTCCGGCATCGATGACGACGCTGGCCCTGCTAGGCATCGTCGTCCCCGAGGTCGCGCCGGTCGGTTTCCTCGCCGGCGGCAACCGCGATGATCCCGCGCAGGTCCGGCTGCAGGTGCACGACCGGCGTCCGCACCGCGTTGCCTTGGTCATCGAGCTGCGCCACGCCGTTGACGTTCCAGGCATCGACCGCGACCCCGGTAGCGTCGCCCCAGAAGCCGCCGCTTCCGAGCCGCCGCAAGACCAGCGACTTGTGGTTGAGGATGGACGATTCCCCGGCGTCGATCTCCACTGCGTTCCAGCCGTCGCTCGCTACCAGGCGCACGGCATCGGCGCTGCGCACGCGGGTGCGGGGCAGCCGCGCTGCATTGCCGCACGCGTCGAGCGTGAGGAAGGGCACTGAAATCTCCTCCGGCCCGCCCTCATCCCCGAACCGCCGCACCAGCTCGACGGACAGCGCGGGCACCGCGCCGTCGGGGTGCTGGTACGTCCACTTCAGCTCGCCATCCGCGACGCTGACGCCGGTGAGCTTCGGCAGGCCGGAGAGGCGCGTGAAGGCGCAGGCCTGTGTTCCGTCGTCTCGACGCACCTCGACGCGCCTCATCTCCGGCGTCACCGGCAACAGCTCCGCAATCACGGTGGGCCGGTCCACCGAGACCGCGCGCAGGGGCGTGCGCAAGAGCTCGCGGCCGTTTCCGTCGAGGGCCACCGCGGTGAGGCCGGTTGCCACGGGCGAGCCCGGGCCCGTTCCGCGATGCTCCTGGCGCGGCGTCTCCATCACCACCCGCTCGCCGGGCAGCAGGCGTCCCAGCAGGCGCAGCCTGTCGGCGGCGATGCGGTCGCGCGCCTGCAAGCCGGACAAGGACGTGGAGGGGAAGGTCGATGCGATCAGCTCCGGCAATCCATTCAGCGACGCGACCGCCACCGCCCGGGCTCCCTCGGCCGGCAGCGAGACCCAGGTGCGCGGAGGCGCAACCCGAGCGCGAACGAAGGCAGCCAGCTCGATGACCGGCGGCGGCGCGGCAACCGCCCCGAATGGCCTGCGGACCACTGCCACCCAGAGCGCGTCCTCGAACCCGCGGCTGCGCATGGCCGAAAGCGAGAGCGCCTCGAGGAGCGCCGCGATCTTCGGATCGCCGCTGCTGGCCAGGGGCCGCGCCAGCACCGCCAGCGCGTCGTCCACGAAGGGCAGCTCCACCAGCTGCACCGCGAAGCCAAGGGTCCGTGCGGCATCCAGGATCTGCTGGATCTCTTCGGCGGAAACCGCGTCGCTCTCCCCATCCTCTCCCAGCACTGCCGGCTCGAAGGCGACCAGCGTCAACGACTGGCCCGGCTCGACAGGCACCCGCAGGTCACGGCGGCGATCGCTGCCCGCCTCGCCGCCCGCGAGCGCGACGGTGAAGCGGGTGAGGACGCGGAGCTGATCGGCGGGAATGCTGAACGCCAGCTTCCCCGGCGTATTGGCCACGGCCGACTCGATCACCGCGCCTTCGAGGAGCAGCCTGCCTTCTGCTTGCGCCGTCTCCGGCGAGAGGAGCACTTCCACCTCGAGCGGCGAGCCGAAGAAGTAGGGGGCGAGATGGCCGTTCTGCCGGACCACCACCTCCGCGATGTCCGCGCGCGTCCGCGCGGTGGCGACCAGATCCACCGGCTTGCCGCGCAGCTCCATGTCTGCCCGGTGCAGGATTGGCGTCAGC
>DASRTX010000634.1:0-5100 GCA_035655715.1 Myxococcales bacterium
CCTGCCTGTGGCGGAATGCCGGGCTAGGCCGCATTCTCGAGACGAGCCGTCTGCGCCGCAGCGACAGGCTCTGCGACGGCGCGTCGTTTCAGCTCGAAATTCCATTTCCAGATTTGATAGATGGGCGGATAGACCACGAGCTCCAGCAGGAACGAGGTGAGGATGCCGCCGACCATGGGCGCGGCGATCCGCTTCATCACGTCCGAGCCGGTGCCGGTGGCCCAGAGGATGGGAACCAGCCCGAGGAAGGTGGTGGCCACCGTCATGAACTTGGGGCGCAGGCGCTTGACGGCGCCTTCGCGGATGGCCTGCTGCAGCTCGGCCAGCGTGCCCAGCCTGCCCTCGCGTTTCGCCTGGTCGCAGGCCAGGTCGAGGTAGAGCAGCATGTACACGCCGGTCTCGGCATCCACACCGAGCAGCGCGATCAGCCCCACCCACACCGCGATGCTCAGGTTGTAGCCGAGCAGCCAGAGGAAGGCGAAGGCGCCCACCGCCGAGAAGGGCACGGCGAGCAGGACGATGAACGTCTTCGCCAGCGAGCGCGTGTTCAGGTAGAGCAGCAGCAGGATCAGCGCGAGCGTCAGCGGCACCACCGTCGAGAGGCGCTCCCGCACCCGCTGCATCGCCTCGTACTGGCCGCTCCAAGAAAGCGCGTAGCCGGGGGGGAGCTGCAGCTTTTCGCGCAGGAGCTGGCGGCTTTCCTCGACGTAGCCCTGCGGGTCCCGTCCGGCGAGATCGACGTAGACGTAGCCGGTGAGCAGCCCATCCTCGTTGCGGATCATCGAGGGACCCGTGGCAGCCTTGACGGTGGCGAGCTCGGCCAGCGGAACCTGCCGCTGGCCTCCTGCGGCCGCGATCAGCACCTTGCCCAGCGCGCCCAGGTCGCCGCGGAAGTCGCGCAGGTAGCGCACGTTGACGGGATAGCGCTCGCGGCCCTGGACGGTGGTGGTGACGTTCTCGCCGCCGATGGCGTTCTGCACGGCGGCCTGCGCGTCGTCGATGGAGAGGCCGTGGCGGGCGAGCTCGCTCCGGTTCCACTCGATGTCCACGAAGTAACCCGCCGCGGTGCGCTCGGCGAAGACGCTGCGCGTGCCGCGGACCTGGGGCAACAACTTCTCCACGCGGGCGCCCAGCGCGTCGATGGTGGCGAGGTCCGCGCCGGAGATCTTCAGGCCCACCGTCGTGCGCAGGCCGGTGGTGAGCATGTCGATGCGACCGCGCACGGGCATGGTCCAGGCATTGGCCACGCCCGGCAGCGTGAGGGCCTGGTCCAGCTCGGCGATCAGCGCCTCCTGGGAGATGTGGTCGGGCGTGATGCGGCGGAAGATCACTTTCAGGAAGGAAGGCGCCCAGGCCGAGTACCAGGTGGGGACCTTGCGCCACAGAGGCTTTGGCTTGAGCGTGATCACCGTCTCCAGCATCGAGAGAGGCGCCGGATCGGTGGGGGTCTCCGCGCGGCCGGCCTTGCCCAGCACGCGGTCCACTTCCGGGAAGCGCTTGATGATCCGGTCCGTGCCCTGCAACAGCTTCTGCGCCTCGGCGATGGAGATGCCGGGCATGGTGGTGGGCATGTAGAGCAGCGCGCCCTCGTCGAGCGGCGGCATGAACTCCGCGCCCAGCTGCCGGTAGATGGGGATGGCGAGGACGACCAGCGCCGCCGCGCCGCCGATGACGAAGGCGTAGCGCCGCAGCGACCAGGCCACGACCGGCTCGTAGATCCGCATCAGCGCGCGGCTGATGGGATGGCTCTCTTCCGGCCGGATGGTTCCCACCGCCACCGCGTTGGCGGCGCGGCAGAGCAGGCGGGGCTTGAAGGAGAACTTCTTCATCCGCGTGAACATCAGGCGCAGCGCGGGGTCGAGCGTGATCGCCAGGACGGCGGCGATGAGCATGGTGAGGGTCTTGGTGTATGCGAGCGGCTTGAACAGCCGGCCCTCCTGCCCCTCGAGCGCCAAGATGGGGAGGAAGGAGACGCCGATCACCAGCAGCGCGAAGAAGCCGGGCCCGCCCACCTCCTTCACCGCCTGGATGATCACCGCCCGGTGATCCTGCCGTGCCTCCAATGCTCCGGCCTCCGGCCTCCGCCCGTCGCCGGCGGAACCGACTCCTCCCCCCGATCCGTCGCCGGCCCCTCCGTTGCGCTTCCAGATCTCGAGCTTCTTGTGCGTCTGCTCCACCACCACGATGGCTGCGTCGACCAGGGCGCCGATGGCGATGGCGATGCCGCCCAGCGACATGATGTTGGCGGTCAGGCCCATCATCCGGAAGGGGATGAAGGCGAGCAGCACTGCCACCGGGATGGTGACGAGCGGCACGATGGCGCTGGGGATGTGCCAGAGGAAGGCGAGGATGACGAGCGCCACCGTGACCATGATCTCGATGACGGTGAGCTTGAGCGTGTCGATGGAGCGGTTGATCAGCTCGGAGCGGTCGTAGATGGGGACCACCTTCATGCCGGCGGGCATGCCGGGCTCGATCTCCTTGAGCCGGCTCTTCACGCGCTCGATCACCTCCAGCGCGTTCTCTCCCTCGCGCATGATGACGATGCCGGAGACGGCTTCGCCCTTGCCGTCCAGGTCGGCGATGCCCCGGCGCAGGTCGGGCCCCAGCGCCACGCTTGCCACGTCCTTGATCCGTACGGGCGCGCCGTTCTCCCCGTTCGCCAGCACGATCGACTCGAGGTCCTCGACCGAGCGCGCATAGCCGTGGCCGCGCACCATGTACTCGGCGCCGCCGGACTCGATCAGCCTGCCGCCGACGTCGTTGTTGCCGCTGCGCACGGCCTCGGTGACGCGGGCGATGGAGAGGCCGTAGGCCTGCAGCCGCTGCGGGTCGACGTTGACCTGGTACTGCCGGACGTAGCCGCCGATGGGCGCCACGTCGGCCACGCCCTTCACCGCCTTGAGGTGGTAGCGCAGCGTCCAGTCCTGGTACGAGCGCAGGGCGGCGAGATCGTGCTTGCCGCTCTCGTCGACCAGCACGTACTGGAACACCCAGCCCAGGCCCGTCGCGTCCGGTCCCAACTCGGTCTTCACGCCCTGGGGCAGGCGAGGCAGCACCGAGGAGAGGTACTCGAGCGTGCGCGAGCGCGCCCAGTAGATGTCGGTGCCGTCCTCGAAGACGACGTAGACATACGAGTAGCCGAAGTCGGAGTAGCCGCGCACCGCCTTCACCTTGGGCGCGCCCAGCAGGCTGGAGACGATGGGGTAGGTGACCTGGTCCTCGATCACGTCGGGGCTGCGGTCCCACTTCGAGTACACGATCACCTGCGTGTCGCTGAGATCGGGCGTGGCATCGAGTGGCAGGTGGCGCATCGACCAGACGCCGGCCGCTACCGCCGCCGCGGTGACCAGGAACACCAGGCCCCGGTGCCGGGCGGAGAACTCGATGATCCGGCCGATCATCGCAGCCCGACGGCGCGAGGCGCCACCGCTCCCTGTGTCTGCGCGTTCTTCCCTGCTGCGGGGTGGGAAGGTCCGGCGCCATCGCTCGACAGTTTCTCGTGCCCGTTGGGGGCGGGCGCGCCCGTGAGTGAAGCGATGGTGCCGGATGCTGCTGCCTTCATCCGTGTCTCGGAATCGAGGAAGAAGACGCCGGATGTGGCGATTGGTTGACCTTCAGTGAGCCCGGAGGTGATCTCGATGCGATCGCCGGAGCGGAGGCCGGTCTCCACCTTGCGGGGCTCGAAGACGCCCGGCGCGGTCTCGACGAAGACGGTCCTCGACAGGCCGCTGTCGACCACGGCGTTCGCCGGCACGGTGAGCGCGGGCGGCGTGGCGGCCGCGAGGCGCACGTCGACGAACATGTCCGGGCGCAGGACGAACCCGGGGTTGTCCACCACCACGCGGACCTTGAGCGTGCGCGAGACGGCGTCGAACTGGGGGAGCACGTCGGCGACCGTGGCGGGCAGCGAGATCCGCTGCTCCACCAGCTCGACCCGCGCTGGCATTCCCGGCCGGACGAACGGAGCGTCCTCGGGAAACACGTCGCCCACCACCCAGACGCGGCGCAGGTCGGCGATGCGGTACAGCTCCATGCCGCGCTCGAACCGCAGACCGGGGGCAAGGTTGCGCGCGAGCACGAAGCCGTCCACCGGCGCGACGATCTGGATGGTGTCCGGGACCTTGCGGGTCCGGGCGATCTCTTCGCGCTGCTGCGCGGAGATGCCCAGGTTCTCGAACTGCATCCGCCGCTGCTGGAGGTTGGCGTTGACCAGCTCGAGGTTTTCGCCGTCGAGCGAGCCTTCGCTCTTCTTTTGCGCGGCGCGTCCGTGGCCGGCGACGTTGAGCAGGTAGATCTGGATGGTGGTGAGCGCCGCGGGCGCGTAGAAGCTGCCCAGCACCTGGCCCTTGCGGACGTGGCTGCCGGCCGTGGCCGGCGAGAGGTCGCGGATCGAGCCCTCGACGCCGCTGGTCAGGCGATGGAGGCGCGTCTCGTCGGGAACCACCCGCCCGAGGACGCGCAGCAGCCGGTTCGCTTCGGTGCGCTCGGCGCGTCCCACGGTGATCCCGAGGACGTCGCGTTGCGAGGAGCTGAGGGAGATGGCGGGAGCGTTTCCCGGCGCAGCGCCGGCGTGCTCCTGGCCGTGCACCTGCACCAGCTTCATGCCGCAGATCGGGCAGTCGCCCTGGCCTTCCTGGACGACGCCAGGGTGCATCGGGCATTGGTAGCGGACGGAGTGCGATCCCTTGGCCACGGCCGCCGACGGGACCAGCACCTGCGCGAGAGGAACCGCCGCGCAGCACAAGAGCAGAGACACGACTCGTGAATCGATCTTCATGAAGGACCCCACATCCCTCGAGGATCAAAAAGGACTGCTGAGACTGCTTCCCGCGGGAGCGGCGGCCCCGGCAGTGACGCCGGGGCGCCGCCCGATCAGCGCCGCACCATCAAGGCTTCCGGATGGTCCAGCCGAACATCATGTTGTGGTCCTCGTGCGCCAGGTTGTGGCAGTGGGCCACGTAGTTCCCGACGAAGGTGCGGAACCGCCGGAAGATGACGGTGTTCTCACTCGGCTGAAGTGCGACCACGTCCTCCTTGCCCGTGTCGTCCGCGTTCACCGCCAGGCCGGCGGTGGTGCGCGAGATCACGTGGTGCTCT
>DASRTX010000635.1:0-3346 GCA_035655715.1 Myxococcales bacterium
TCGTGCGTCACGAAGACCACCGTCTTGCGGCGCTGCTCCCACAGGCGGGTGAGCGCGTCCTGCATGCGCGCTCGCGTCTGCGCGTCGAGGGCGCCGAAGGGCTCGTCCAGCAAGAGGATGGCCGGGTCGGTGGCCAGGACGCGGGCAACCTCCACCATCTTCGACATGCCGGCGGAGAGATCCTTGGGCCAGGCCGCCTCGAACGCCTCGAGGCCAATCAGGCGCAAGAGCTCGTCGCTGATCTCATGTCGCTCCGCCGCGTCCACTCCGCGAGCCACCAGCCCGAACTCGAGGTTGTCGCGCACGCTCATCCAGGGAAAGATCGACTGTTCCTGCAGCACGTATCCCAGCCGCGGCCCGGGTCCCTGGATGATCTCGCCGCCGCAGCGCACCGTCCCCTCCGTGGGCTCGAGGAAGCCAGCGAAGATGCGCAGCAGCGTGGTCTTGCCGCAGCCCACCGGGCCGAGCAGCGCCAGGAACTCGCCCTCCTCCACGTCGAGGTCGAGGTTGTCCAGCGCCTTCGTCGGCGTCGGCCCGGGATAGCTGTAGCCGACACCCGCCGCCTGGAGCAGCGGCGCGGTCACGCGGCCCTTCCCATCCAGCGCGTGGCGCGCGCGTGCAAGAGCAGCGCGAGCAGGTCCGAGACCAGGACCAGAAGGCCCACCGTGCCGATGCTGACGAGCATGGTGGGCACGCGAGGATATGCCCCGGAGAGCGCCAGGAGATACCCGAGGCTGGGCATCCTCGCGTCGATCAGCTCGGCCACGACGATGGTCACCCAGGCGAGCGCGATGGCCACGCGCAGGCTGGCGAAGATGGCGGGGAAGGCGAGCGGCAGCACGATCTTGCGGAAAGCGAACGCGCCCCTCGCACCCAGCGATGCCGCGGCCTCGAGATAGACGCGCGGCACGCTGCGCACGCCCTGGTGCGCGCCCAGCAGCGTGACCACCGCGACGCCGCTGGCGATGAGCAGCACCTTCGAGATCTCGCCGTAGCCGAACCAGGCGACGAAGAGCGGCAGCAGCGCCAGCGCGGGCGTGAAGCGCAAGGCGCTCACCCACGGATCCGCCAGCGACTCGGCGCGCGAGGCGCGGCCGGTGGCGAGGCCGACCAGGATGCCCACCGTCGATCCGAGAAGCAGGCCAGCCAGCACGCGCAACAGGCTCACCGCGGCGCTGGCGGGAAGGATTCCCGACTCGAGCAGGAAGCCGGCCTCCTCGAAGAGAGAGGGGAAGGTGGGCAACAGCTGCACGTTCTCCACGTAGTGCGCGCCCATCCAGACGCGATTGGGCAAGCAGCCCTGACCGATCCAGGCGGCCACACCGTAAAGTGCCGCCAGCAGGATCAACGCGAATGCCGCGCGCCGGATGCGCACCGCCGTCACGCGCGCACCCAGCGCGTCAGCCGCGCGGTGGTTGCGCGCGCGAGCGCGTCCATGGCCCATCCCGCGCCGGCGAGCGCCAGGATGCCGACGATGATGACGGCAGGATCGGAGGCCGTCTGCGTCCGCGAGGCCCACATGCCGCCGCCCACCAGCAGATTGCCCATGCCGTTCTCCGCCATCAGCATCTCCGCCCCCACCGCGGTCATCCAGGCGATGGCCAGCGAATAGCGGAGCCCACCCAGCACGGCAGGCGCCGCAGCCGGCAGCAGGACGCGCAGATAGAGAAGCCGCCCGCGCGCTCCCAGCGCCCGCGCTGCGATCACATACTTCGACGCCACGTCGCGGACGCCGTGATAGGCGGGAATCACCGCCGTGGTCGCGACCGCATAGACGATGGGGATGAGCCGGTGCGCCTCGCTGTGTCCCAGCCAGAGCATGACGTAGGTGATGAGCGCGAGCGGCGGGACGGATCGGACCAGCACGAAGATTGGATGGAGATAGTCGTCCGCGCGGCGGCTCCAGCCCATGAAGAAGCCGATCAGGATTCCCAGCGGCAGCCCGACCAGGAGCCCGAAGGCCACGCGCGCGGCGCTGATGGCCAGCGAGGCCTGCAGCGTCACGCCCCCGCGGACCAGCGTCTCGACCTGGTCGCTGGAGTGGTGGTGGTGATGGTGCTCCTCACCGGGCGCGGACGGCAGCTGGTAGCCGCGGCCCACCAGGTCGGCGAAGGCCTCGACAAGGTGTCCTGCGGGCGGCACCACGTCGGGCCGCGAGACCCGCCATGCCACCAGCATGTACGCGGCCGCCAGCGCGGCCACCGAAACGGCGCGAAGCAGCATCCGGTGTCGGGTGTCGCGGCGCATCGTCAACCGCGGATGGTGTTGACCACTTCCTGGCTCTGGAGCGCTTCTGCCGCCGCGCCCTGGTAGATGATCTCGCCGCGGTCGATGGCGTAGAGGCGGTCGGCCACGCGCGTGGCGTTGGCGAGGTTGGACTCGGCGATCAGCACCGAGATCTTCATCTCCTTGATCTTGCGCACCGCCTCGATGAGCCGCGTCACCACCACCGGTGCCAGGCCTTCGAAGGGCTCGTCGAGGAGCAGGATGAAAGGCGAGAGCATCATGGCGCGCGCGATGGCCACCATCTTCTTCTGCCCGCCGCTGAGGTACAAGCCGCGCCGCTGCGTCAGTTCCCGGACCTCAGGAAAGATGGCGAAGACGCGCTGCTCCGTTTCCTCCGCCTGCGCCCCTCTTCCCGAGACCTGCGCCAGCCAGCGGCAGATCTGGAAGTTCTCCTCCACCGTCAGGTCGGGGAAGAGGCCCGCATCTTCCGGCGCGTAGCCGATGCCCAGCCGCGCCCGTTTGTAGGGCGCCATCGAGGTGATGTCGGTGCCGCGGAAGGTGATCTTGCCGCCGCGCACCGGGAGCAGGCCGATGATGCTGTCGATGGAGGTGGTCTTGCCCGCGCCGTTGCGGCCGACGAGGACGACCGATTCCTGCTGGCCCACCTGCAACGACACCTTGCGCAGGATCTGCGCGCGCCCCCGGTAGGTTTCGACGTTGGAGAGCTCAAGCATGGGCGGGTCCGAAGACGGCGTCCTTGACGCGCTCGTCGTTGCGGATCTCCTCTGGCGTGCCGCTCGCCAGCACGACCCCCTGGTGCATGACCACGATGCGGTCGGAGTAGCGGAAGATGATGTCCATGTCGTGCTCGATGACCACGGCGGTGATGCCGTGGGTGCGGACGATGGAGGTGATGACGTCCATGATGGGCGCCTTCTCGCGCGTGGAGACACCGCTGGTAGGTTCGTCGAGGAAGAGCAGCTGTGGCTTGAGGGCGTAGGCGACGGCCACGTCGAGCAGCTTGCGCTCTCCCTGGGAGATCCCGCCGGCCAGCGACTGCGCCTTGGTCTCCAGCCCGAACTGCCGCAGGATGTCGTGCGCCTCCTGCCAGACGCCGCCT
>DASRTX010000636.1:0-8944 GCA_035655715.1 Myxococcales bacterium
GCCCAGGAAGCTGGAGAGCCGCTTGTCGCCGTAGCCGCCGCGGATGGGATCCACCTTCTGCGCGGTCCCGGTCTTGCCGGCGGCGCGGTATTCGGAGAGCGCGGCGCGGGTGCCGGTGCCCTTCTGCACCACTTCCTCCAGCATGGCGGTCACCGTGCGCGAGGTCTCCGCCCGCATCACCCGCCGCACCACCTCGCGGCTGCGCGAGAGGAGCACGGTGCCGTCGGGCGCGGTCACCTTCTGCACCACGTAAGGACGGAGCAGCGCGCCGCCGTTGGCGATGGCCGCCATCGCCACCACCGTCTGCAGGCCGCTCGCGCTCATCCCCTGGCCGAACGAGGTGGTGTCGACGGCGATCTGCGGCATCCGCAAAGGGTCCGCCAGCGCGCCGCGCGCCTCTCCCGGCAGCCCCACCGACGTCTTCTCGCCGAAGCCGAAGGCGCGCAGGCCTTCGATCAGCTTCTCCTTCCCCAGCTTCTCGCCGATCTTCGCCGCGCAGATGTTGGACGACTCGCGCAGCACGGCGGCGGGCGTGGCCCAGTCCACCGGGTGCGTGTCGTGGATCTTGCGCCCCGCGTGCGCCCAGAGCCCGTGCTCGCAATAGAGCTGCTCGTCCGGGCGCAGCACACCTGCGTCGATGGCGTGGGCCAGAACGAAGCTCTTGATGGTGGAGCCGGGCTCGAGCTGGTCCTGCACGGCGCGATTCCGCCAGAGCAGTGGATCGCGGCCGGGCTTGTTGGCGTCGAAGACCGGATTTCCGGCGAGCGCCAGCACCGCCCCGCTGTTCACGTCCAGCACCACCGCCCAGCCGCCCGCGGCAGACGCCGATTTCACCGCCTTGGCCAGCTCCTTCTCGGCCGCCAGCTGGATGGCGGTGTCCAACGTCAGCGTCACCGTGGCGCCGGTGAGATCGGTCGGATCGGGAGCGCCGTGCTCCAGCACCATGGTGCCGCGCGCGTCGCGGGTGGCCTGGATCTGCAGGCGCTTGCCCTTGAGGTAGCCGTCCAGCTCGCGTTCGAGGCCCTCCTGGCCGCTCTCCTCGCCCACGAAGCCCAGCACGTGTCCGGCCAGCTCGCGCTGCGGGTAGAACCGCTTGGGCTCCTTCACCAGCTCCACGCCGTCCAGCTGGAGCGAGCGCACGCGCTGCGCCGACGCCTCGTCCACCTTGCGGCGAATCCAGACGAAGCGCCGATCCGCCTGGGTGAGCTTCTCCAACACCCTGCGCCGGTCCATGCGCAGCGCGGAGGCGAGCTGCGTCGCCGCCAGCTCCCTGGTCCGCGGCGTCTCGAAGGCGGAGGGATCGGCGAAGACGCTGTCCACGTCCCGGGTCACCGCCAGAGCCTGCCCGCGCCGGTCGACGATCAGGCCCCTCCGCGGCGCCCACTCCAGCTCGCGCCGGGTCTGGTCGCGCTGCAGCCGCGAGAGGCGCGACCGATCGAGCAGCTGAACCTTGGCGGCGCGGACCAGCACCGCGCCGAAGCCGAGCAAGAGCGCGCCGGCGAGCAGGAGCGCCCGCGCCCGCATCCACCTGCTTTCGGTGAGAGCTTGCGCGCGCGCCATCGCAGGCCTACCTCGCCGCCGTCACCAACGGACGAGAGACGGCAGTGCCGGCCACCAGCACCACCACGCGCTCGCCCGGCGGACCCATTCCCAGCCGCGTCCGCGCCAGCTCCTCGATGCGCTGCGGGCTCTTCAGCTCGGCGGCGCGGATCTGCAGCGCCTCGTGCTCGCGGACCAGGTCGCGGTATTCGACGGAGAGCCGCGACAGCTGGTAGCCGCGCTCGGTGACGCGCGTGCGCACCCAGGCGTGGGCCAGCATGGCGCAGGCGATCATCGCGCAGGCGGCGGTGCAGGAGGCGAAGTTGTGCAGGCCGCGCCGATCGACGTTGCGGCGGATGCTGCTCGGGCTCTGGGGCTTCATGACAGCCTCTCGACGGCGCGCAGCTTGGCGCTGCGGGCACGGGGATTTTGCGACAGCTCTTCCTCGCCGGCCTGCACCGGCTTTTTGGTCAGCACCTTCCACTCCGCCGACCTGCCGCAGGCACAGACGGGAAGTTGCGGTGGGCAGATGCAGCCGGTGGCCAGCCTGGCGAAGCCCTGCTTCACCATCCGGTCCTCCAGCGAGTGGAAGCTGATGGCCGCGGCACGCCCGCCCCGCGCCACCACCCTGGGCAGCTGCGACAGCCAGTCGCCCAGCGCGCCCAGCTCGTCGTTGACGGCGATGCGCAGCGCCTGGAAGGTGCGGGTGGCGGGATGGATGTCCCGCGGCCAGGCCTTGCGCGGCATCGCGCCGGCCACCACCTCGGCGAGGTCCCGCGTGGAGGCGATCTTTTTTTCCCCCCAGGCGCGGAGGATGGCGCGCGCGATGGGCCGCGCGAATCGCTCTTCCCCCAGCGAACCGAGGATGCGCGCCAGCGCCTTCTCGTCCCACTCGGAGAGGCGCTCGCTCAAGGGCCGGCCGCGCGTCGGGTCCATGCGCATGTCCAATGGGCCGCCGCCGCGAAAGGAGAACCCGCGCTCCGGATCGTCGAGCTGCGGCGAGGAGACGCCCAGGTCCACCAGCGCTCCATCCACCTCGCCCACGCCCAGCTGGTCGAGCACCGCCCGGGCGTCGCGGAAGTTGCCGTGCGCGACGACGATGTCGCGGCCCGACAGCCGCGCGCGCGCTGCCGCCAGCGCCGCCGGATCCTGATCGAGGCCCACCACCCGCGCGCCGGCGTCGAGCAAGGCCTCGGCATGCCCGCCCCCGCCCAGCGTCCCGTCGAGGATGAGCTTCCCCGGCGCCGCCGAGAGCAGCTCCACCGCCTCGCGGCGCAGCACGGTGTGGTGCACGAAGTCCATCAGCTCCCCTTGCGCAGCATCCGTACGCGTGTGTTGACCACGGCCGCCGCGCCCGCCGCCTCCTCGGCGCTGCGGAAGAGCACCAGCTCCGCTCCACCCGCCGCCTTGAGGATGTTGGTCACGTAGGGGTTGCGGACCGCGATCAGGAGATCCCCGCCGCGCGAGAGCAGCTCCTTGCGGCGGGCGACGATCTCGGGAACGCCGCCATAGTCCACGTGGCTCACGTCGCGCAGGTCCAGCACGATGCGCCCCGCCTCTGCCGCAGCCCTGCCGATGGTGTAGTCGATGGCCCAGAGCGCCTCGCGATCCAGGTCGCCGCGCACCGCCACGGTGGCGACGTTGTCTTCCCAGCGCATGCCGGGCGCGCGCGGGCCCGGCGCAGGCTTGAGCGCCAGCACGGCCGCCTTGTGCTCACCGCGGGAAACGCCGCCTCGGGAAGATTTGTCCGCCATCTCGGGTGTCCTCTCTTTACAGGAGCTCGCTGAGCCGCCGGGCCAGCTCCGCTTTCGTCTCGGGAGCGCGGGCCTTGCGCTGCACCTCGGCCCACCGCTGCGGTGACCAGATCTCGATGCGCTCCACCGTGCCCGCCCAGGTGATTTCCTCGCCAAGGCCGGCGTGCTCGCGCAGACTGGGCGGGATGAGGATGCGGCCCAACTTGTCCACCGGGCATTCCTGCGCGGGAGCGATGAAGCTGCGCGTGAGCAGCCGCGTGCGCTCGTCGAACATGGAGAGCGAGGCGATCTTCTCCGCCATCCGCTGCCAGCTCGCCGGAGCGAAGGCGACCAGGCAGTCGTCGATCAGATCGGTGGTGACGAAGAGCTTGTCGGCGTTCTGCGCGGCGAGCAGCTCGCGAAACTTGGCCGGGAGGCTGGTGCGCCCCTTGGCGTCGATCGCATGCTGGAAGACGCCCGAGAACATGACCCACGATCCTCTCGGTGGCCGTGGCGATCCACTTCATGCCACTTCGATCCACCGCGAGCAGAGTCGGTCAGGCGCCGGGGCGTGTCAAGCAAGCTCCCCCTGAACGGAAAGACAGCAGATTGTCTAGTGGATCCACCCCTCCCGGTACCCATCCACTAGCGTACCCGACCCGAAGTTCTGTAATCAGATGTGCGCGGTTTCCACATGGTCCACGACGACAGCTTCCGCCGGCTGCTCCGCGCCCGCGACGCCATCCACGCCCGCTACGCGGAGCCTCTCGATCTGCGTGCGCTGGCCCGCGAGGCCGCGCTGTCGCCCTTCCACTTCCTCCGCCTTTTCCGCGCCGCCTTCGGGGTGACGCCGCACCAGTACCTGACGCGGGTGCGGCTCGAGGCAGCGCGGCGCCTGCTCCTCGCCGATGCGCCGGTGACCCACGTCTGCTTCGAGGTCGGGTTCCAGAGCCTGGGTTCGTTCAGCGCGCTCTTCGCTCGCAAGACCGGCATGGCGCCCACCGCCTTCCGCCGGCGCATCCACCACTTTTCTTTTGGCCCGCAGCGCCTCTACATCCCGCACTGCTACGTGCAGGCATTTTCGCAATTCTGAAGAAGCGGGCGCAGCGCGGGGCTGCTACGAGGTCGCCATGATCCAGAAACTCTCGCACGTGACCGTCTACGTCACCGACCAGGACCGGGCCAAGGACTTCTACGTCGGCACGCTGGGATTCGAGGTCCGCACCGACGCGACCATGGGACCCTTCCGCTGGCTGACCGTGGGTCCCAAGGGCCAGCCGGACCTGGAATTGATCCTGATGAAGATCGCTCCGGGCCCGATGATGGACGAAGCGGCGGCGAACCAACTTCGCGCCCTGGTCGAGAAAGGTGGCCTCGGCTGCGGCGTCCTGGAGACCGCCGACGTGCGCAGGGACTACGAGGAACTGTCGAGGAAGGGAGTCCGCTTCAGCGGACCCCCCGAGGAGCGCCCCTACGGCATCGAGACGGTGCTGCGCGACGACTCCGGCAACTGGTTCAGCCTTTGCCAGCGGCCGTCTTCGAAGTGAAGATCGACTTGGGGATCATGCAGTGGACGCCCTTGCGGACGTCCACCACCTGGCTGACCCGGCAGTCGCCGGCGACGGCGGTCAAGGAATAGGCCTCGTCGCGGCTGAGGCCCTTCTTCTGGACCAGGAAGTCCACCGTCTCGCTGACCGCGTTGACGAACGCCTTCTGCAGATCCTCGTCGAAGCCCACCAGGATGTAGTGCGTCTTCGTCTCGATGCGGGGCCAGGTCAGCTTCATGTCCTTGTGGACGATGGGCTGCAGGCGGATCTCCTCGTACGAGCACTCCAGCGCGGTGAGGTTCACCTCGCCGTTGCCCTGCGCGCAGTGGGAGTCGCCGGTCCAGATCAACCCGCCCTTGAGGAACACCGGAATGTAGACCGTGCTGCCCTCGGTGAGCTCGTTGATGTCCATGTTGGAGCCGTTCTTCCACGGGCGGATGGTGCTCACCGGCGCCATCGGATCCTTGGAGCCGCCCTTGCGCGGCGAGGGATCGTCCGGATCGATGCCCACCGCCAGCGTCCCCGGGAACGGCTTGAGCGGAATCTCGATGCCCGGCTTGAACTGCACCGTCTTCGCCTTGGGATCGATGTCGAAGTACATCACGTGCCCTTCGGGAAAGTCCTTGGCCAGCGCGCCGATGGTGGGGAACTCCTTCCCCGGCAGGTTGAAGTTGGTGCCCACCTTCTTGGGGACGATCTTGAGGATGCGGATCTCCAGCACGTCCCCCGGCTCGGCGCCGTTGACGAAGATCGGTCCGGTGAGCGAGTGCGGGCCGCCGCCGGGGTTGGCCTTGCGCAGCTCGACGATCTTCTCCATCGTCGTGCCCTTCTGGATCTGATCCTTGGCGTGCATCAGCGTCTCGATGGAGACGGTGTCGCCGGACTCGATGGTCAGGCGCGGCTTCTCGGCCGGATCCAGCCACCCCCACTGCACGTTTTCCGGGGTGGCCTTGAGGACGTGGTGCTTCCCAGCGAATGCGGCGATCGGGAACAGCGCGATCACGACGGCGACGACCGGGCGGGGCATGGGTTCCTCGTAGGGTTGGTGTTGGAACCCTAGCCTTGCGAGGATGCGGTTTTCAACAGCCCCTCCACCACCGCGCGGGCGATGTTGTGGTAGCCGCCCTTCGCCTCCTCGTAGATGCGGGCGGCGGCGTCGCGGTCGCGCCTGGCCAGCTCGGTGAAGACGGGACGCAGATACTTCATCCTCCCAGTCTCCAGCGCCACCCGGCGCGCTCCCTCGATTCCCTCCGGCACGCCGGCGCGGAGCTGCAGCAGCACGAAGGTGTGCCGCAGCTCCAGGCTGCGCCGCGTGGAGAGGCCGTAGCGCGCGTCGACCTCGCGCAGGCGCGCAGCGTCGAGCTGGGCGGAGTGGAGCCACGCCAACAATTCCGTCGGATTTTGCGGCTCGGCCTCCCCCCTGCGCAGCTGCGTGAGCCGCGGCGAGCGCGGGATGGGCGCGTCGGGCGGCAGGCCGGGCTTGTCGATGAACTCCAGCGCCCTGGCGCGCGCTGCCAGGCCGGGGAGCCGCGCCTCGAGGAAATCGAGGAACTCCTGGGTGGTGATGCTCTGGAAACGGAAGTTCTCCAGATAAGCGCGCAGGAAGTCGTCCCAGGCGGCGCGGCCGGCGGTCAGCTCCAGCTTGCGCAAGAGCAGATAGCCCTTCTCGTACGGGACGGTGGAGTAGGCCTCGTCCGGATCGATCCCCGAAAGCTCGGTACGCAGCCGGGTGAGCTGCGGGCGATCCTTGAACCGCTCCAGCGCGACGCGCAGGTCGTGCAAGCCGATGGCGGCGTGCAGCTCGGCGGCCTCGACGCCGTCCAGCGCCTCGAGGATGCGCCGCTCGGCATAGACGGTGAAGCCCTCGTTGAGCCAGAAGTCGTTGGCGGTGGCGTTGGACACCAGATTCCCGGTCCAGGCGTGCGCCAGCTCGTGCGCGATGACGTTGACCAGCGACTTGTCTCCCGCGAGCACCGAGGGCGTGACGAAGGTGAGGCGCGGGTTTTCCATGCCGCCGTAGGGGAAGCTGGGCGGCATCACCAGGATGTCGTAGCGATCCCAGTCGTAGGGCCCGAACAGCTCCTCCGCGCAGACCAGCATGTCCTCCACCTGCGCGAACTCCTCCGCGGCGGCGTCGGCCAGCGCGCGCTCCGCCCAGACCGCGCAGCGCGCCGAGAGCTGGCGCGGCGTCAGATCGCCCACCGCGAAGGCGAGCAGGTAGGGCGGGATGGGCTGCGGCATCTCGAAGGCATCCACCGCCAGGTCGCCCTGGGTTTCGCGACCCTTGGCGGCGGCGGCCATCAGCGTGCGCAGCCGCGCCGGAACGGTGAAGCGCGCCGAGCCCACCGTGATGCGGTTGCGCGGCGTATCTTGAAGGGGGAAGAGCGACCGGGCGTGGATGGGCTGCGCCTGCGAAAAGAGGAATGGCTGCAACCCGCCGGCGGTCTGGGAAGGTTCGAGCCACTGCAGCGCGGTGGCGCGCGGCGAAGTCGCGTAGTGGATGCGCACGCCGGAGGTGCCCGACGGCAGGTCGATGCGCAGGCGCGCGCCGAGGATCGGCTCGGGCGCGGCCAGGGCATGCCGCAAGGGCGCGCCCTGGAGCGTCGCGACGGAGTCGATGCGCAGGTCGCGGGTGTCGAGATCCAGCGGCCCGGAGCCGGGCGCGTGGAAGTGCAGGAGGATTTCGCCGGAGAGCTGGCGGCTCTTGAAGTCGACGGCGAGCGCGAAGTCGATGCTGCGGGTGCGCGGATGATCCGTGTCCGCGTAGCTATGGGGATCGAGACGCATGCCGCGGAACCTCTAGCATGGCCGGTCCGCCGTCGGGATTCGCGCTCAGTGCGTTTGGGGTCGCGGTCCGGAACGCGCCCCAAACGCCGAGGCCCCGGGCTCTACTTCGGAGTCCCGCTCGTGGAGTCGGTGGCTCCGCTGGTGGCGGCGCTCCCCTTCTTGGACTTCTTGCTCTTCTTCGCCTTCTTGCTCTTCTTGCTGGTGCTGCCCGACTTGGCGGTGCCGCTGCTGCCGGCGGACGCGTCCGGACCGGTGCCGCTGGTGGTGCTGCCGCCGGTGGTGGTGCCCGAAGTGCTGCCTTGCGCGAACGCGCCCGTCGCCGCGAAGGCGACGCCAGCGAGGATGGCGATGCCGTCCTTGCGAATGTTCATGTGCCGCTCCAGGGAGCCGCGGCGGCGACGCGCCGCCGGTGCGCGCGCAAGTTCCTCCCGCCGCCCTGCGGGCACATCCGTAGCGCCCCGCGTCTGTTGACTATCCCTTGGGCGTTTCAGCAGCGGCGGCGCGCGTCGGCCAGCCAGTGGACGAGCCGGATCACCTCGCCGGTGTCGGCCACCTGCCAGCGCGCGTTGGTGCCGGTGCGCGGCGGGGGTCCCACGTGGACGGTGATGGCGCTGCGTCGGTTGAGCACCGCGAAGGCTTCCTCGTCGGCCTCGCCGGCTCCGACGTAGACCGGCAGCGCCCCGCGCATGCCGGCGAGCAGCCCCAGCACGGCGCGCCAGGTGGAAGCATGGTCGGCCACCGCCTCCAGCGTGTCCGCGCTGCGGCGCAGGTGCAGGTTCTCCGCCGCCACCAGCTTGCCGAACGCCTCTGCCGCGGCGATGCGCGCGGCGGGCTCGGCGTTGCGCAGGTGCAGCACCAGTGCCCAGGTCCGGTCTTCCAGCACCACGCCCGGCGCCGCGACGGCCTCGAGGCGTGAGCAGGCGCGCCGCAGCTTCTGCATGGCTTGTTCCGCCAGCTCGCGATCGGGCTCGGTGACCAGGCGCAGGCCGTACGCCTGCACGTCCGCCCCGTGAACGCCCACGTAGGCGAGCCGGTGCAGCCGCAGCCGGTGCTGCAGCGTCTCCACCTTGCGCGCGGAGACGACGGCCCCGCGCGTGTTGGGAGCTGCGCACAGCCGGATCAGCGCGGCGCGCGCGGCCGGGTTGGTCCGCAAGTGGCCGTGGGAGGCCCGCTGCGAGAGACCGGCGTCGAAGGAGAAGAACCCGTACAGCGAGCTCGCTTCAGAAACGCGCTCGCGCAGGTTGTCCGCTTCCGACCAAAGTGGCCGGACCGCCCCTGTTCGCCCCATCTCCGAATTCCTCACCACGCCCCCCTCGCCCGAGACATCCCGGCGAGATG
>DASRTX010000637.1:0-3014 GCA_035655715.1 Myxococcales bacterium
CCGTTCCATGGTGCCGTCCTCCACTGTCAGCCTTCCGCGCAGCACGTCCAAGGCAAGGTCGCCGTCGTCCAGAAACAGGCCGAGAGCTTCGATCGCCGCCCGGCGCACGACCAGCTCCGCATCTGCTGCGTAGCGAACGAAGGCGTCTGCGCGCTCGCGCATCTGCGCGACGACGTCGGCGTGGGCCGTCGACTCGATGCCGTCGGGCGTGAAGTAGACCGCGTCGAGGTCACATTCAGAGGCTTCGCGGCCGATGCTGAGCAACAGGGCGACAACGGACGCGCGGTCTGGTGTTGCCGGATCGTCGGCCAGAGCGAACAGGAACGGCAGGCTCGCCGCGGTGCACGGGTACACGTCCCCCTGGTGGTGGGCCGCACTGTAGAAGTTCCCGAACGCCTTCTCCCGTACCTCGAGATCCGGCGAACCCATCTCCTGCAGCCACACCGGAACATCGTCGGCAGGACCGTATGCGTGGCCCATCGACGACCAGTCGACGCCATCAAGTTCGTTGATCATAGGCGGCACTATGGCGGACGGCACTGACAAGCAAGGTACCGCAGCTGAGAGCAGGAAAGCCCAGCAGATCCTCGGGCGCGCGCGGCACGCGCAGCAGTCGAGCAGCTTCCCTCATGCACGGTGGGTGTGATGCACTGCAACCTCCCTTCTACGGCGGACAAATGCGCCCTAGAAGGCTCATGAAGATCTTGAGTTCTGGCCCTGCCGCGTCAGCGGCAGGGCCAGACTCGTCATGTGGCGATGGGTGAGTGGGTCGGCGAGACCGTCGGGCCGGACGTGTGGGAGACCTGCCGGGAACTGATCCCGGAGGGGAGTGTGTTCGCGTTCCTGGCCGAGCATCGTGGTGAGCTGTTCCCAGCTGAGATGTTCACGGACATGTACCCGTCGGCGAACGGACGGCCGAGCATGCCGCCGCAGATCCTGGCCGCCGCGATCACCTTGCAGGCCCTGCACGGGCTGTCGGACTTCGAGACGGTCCAGGAACTGCGGTGTGACCTGCGGTGGAAGGCTGGATGCGGGCTGGGCCTTCACGACATGGCGTTCGACCCGTCGCTGCTGGCCTACTTCCGCCGTCGGCTGGCCCGTTCTGCCCGTCCCAACCGGATCTTCGAGGCCGTGCGCGAGGTCGTGAAGGCCACCGGCGTACTCAAGGGCAAGCACCGCCGGGCACTGGACTCCACCGTGCTGGACGACGCGGTCGCCACCCAGGACACCGTCACCCAGATCATCGCCGCCGTCCGCGCGGTGATCCGCGAGGTCCCCGGCGCCGACGCGGTCGTCGCTGCCCAGTGCAGCGCGCACGACTACACCGACCCCGGCAAGCCCCGCATCGCCTGGAACGACGAGCAGGCCCGCGCCGAGCTGGTCGACGCGCTGGTCACAGATGCCCTGCGGCTGCTGGGCCACCTGCCCGACCAGCAACTCGGCGAAAGGGCGGCCAACGCGGTGGGCATCCTGGCCCTGGTCGCCGGCCAGGACGTCGAGCCCGCCGAGGACTCCGACGGCCGTGACGGCCGCTGGCGCATCACCCGGGGCACCGCCCCTGGCCGGATGGTCTCCACCATCGATCCCGAAGCACGCCACGTGCACAAGACCCGCACTCACCAGCAGGACGGCTTCAAGGCCCACCTGGCCGTCGAGCCCGAGACCGGGTTATTCACCGCCGTCGCCCTCAGACCCGGCGCCGGGCCCGAGCACCACGAGGCCGCGGTCGGCCTGGAACTGCTTGCCGACGAGGACACCCCACTCGATGCCTTCGGCGACGCCGCCTACTCCAGCGGCGATGTCCGCCAGGCCCTCCACGAGGCCGGGCACCGGCTGTTCATCAAGCCCGCCCCGCTGCGGCCTGCCGTCCGCGGAGGCTTCACCCTCGACGACTTCGCCATCGACACCACAGCGGCTGTCGTGACCTGCCCGGCCGGACACACCGTGGCCCTGTCCGGCCCCGGTGGGCAGCACCACCAACGCAAAGCCTCTTTCGGGAACTTATGCACCGGATGCCACCTGCGCGAGCAGTGCACCAAAGCCAGGGCCGGACGCATCCTGACCATCCGGCCCCATCACAACATCCAGACAGCAGCCCGCCGCCAGGCCGCAACCGACCCCGGCTGGCAGGCCAGCTACCGCCGCTGGCGGCCCCCGGTCGAACGCGCCGTCGCCTGGCTCGTCCACCACGGCAACCGGCGCCTGCGCTACCGCGGCACCATCAAGAACGACACCTGGCTCCACACCCGAGCCGCCGCGCTCAACCTCCGCCGACTGATCAACCTCGGACTCACCCACACCAGTGGCACCTGGCACATCGCACCGGCCGGTACATGACGTGAGGGCTGTCCGGCCTGGCGGCCGGACAGCCCTCACCAAGATCTTCATCAGCCTTCTAGGCCAGTCCTAGGCCTGTCCTAGGCCGAAAGGCGGAGGTTGCAAGCCGGTTCGAACGGCCAGACTGATGCCGTCACTTGATGATCCAGCAGGAGGACGCCCCGCCGATGGCCGCACAGACCGCACGCCCTGCGAAGCAGCGTCAGCAGGACACCCTGAACCGACTGGAGCACGACCAGGACGTCTGGGTCGCCACGGCCCCGGCCGACGGCTCGGGTGTGCCGTATCTCGTCCCGCTCTCGTTCCTCTGGGACGGCTCCACCATCCTTCTGGCCACCCCGGCCGACAGCCCCACCGGGCGGAACCTGAAGGCGACCGGCAGAGTGCGCCTCGGCCTCGGGCCCACCCGCGACGTCGTGATGATCGAGGGCACTGTCGACACCGTCACCCAGGCCGAGCTGACCGGCGAGGAGGGAGACCGGTTCGCCGTGCGAACCGGCTTCGACCCCCGCCAACTCCGCACGCCCTACCTGTACTTCAGGGTCCACCCGCAGCGGGTGCAGGCCTGGCGGGAGGCCGATGAGCTCACGGGGCGTGAGCTGATGCGGGACGGACAGTGGCTGGCCGCCGACTGAATCGGCCGTCCCGGGATATCCGCAAGGTACAAGGCCGCGGGG